>NZ_JAXCMJ010000003.1:0-197458 GCF_038084995.1 Sphingomonas sp. 2378 | reverse complement strand
GGTGATGACGGTGGGTGGCGGGGTGGTGGTGGTCGTCGTCCGGCGCGTGACGATCCGGCGGGCGGCGCGGGGCGGCGGCGGGCGGTGGACGATCCGCTTCTTCTTCACCTTGGTCTGCTTGACGAGCGGCGGGCGCTGGGGATGGTCCACCATGTGGACGGCCCCGCCGCCGATCACGGCGCCACCTGCGGCACAGGCCGTCAGTTTCGCCAAGGCCATTCGCACTGACATCGTCACATCCTCAAACCAGGCGGAGGCTCAAACCCGTCGGGGGACGGCGTCGCCGCCAGGCCGCCCGCAGGCCGCCCACACGGCCGCCATGTGTTCGCCTTTGTCATTATAGTGACCAAGAAATCCCTAAGGTCCAACCCCGTTGTTCGAAACCGCGTTCAGCTTTGGGATTCGCGCCGGCCGGATCGAATCCGGTTCGAACCCTTCCCGCACTTCGGCCGGTGGCGATTCGAGGATCGGGTGTGGAAATAGGCCATCTCGTCCGGCTTTCGTCCATTTCCCGTTCACCTCGCAATATTATTATATAATGAGTGTTTACGATGAAATGCCGGTCGCTTGCGGCGGACGGTGGCACCGACTATAGGCGCTCTCGACCATTAGGGGGCGGCCCCGAGGACACGGTGCGAAGCGTCGCACCGACGGGCCCTTTGGGAGAGTGGTATGGCGACGGTGTTTAATCGCGTGACGGACTCCACCGGGCCGGATGTGGCCAACGATATCGATGAAAATTATCGTCCCAGCGCGGACGAGCCTTTCATGAGCCTGAAGCAGCAGGCCTATTTCCGGCGCAAATTGCTGGATTGGAAGGAATCGATCCAGCGGGAGGCGCAGGGCACCCTGTCGCAGCTTCAGATCGACTCGCTGCGCGAACCCGATCTGACCGATCGCGCGTCGAGCGAGACGGACTGGTCGATCGAACTTCGCACTCGCGATCGCCAGCGCAAGCTGATCTCGAAGATCGACGCCGCGCTGCGTCGGCTCGACGAGGGCGAGTACGGCTATTGCGAAGTGACCGGCGAACCGATCAGCCTGGGTCGGCTGGAAGCCCGGCCCATCGCGACCATGACGGTCGAGGCGCAGGAGCGTCACGAACGGAACGAAAAGGTCTCCCGCGACGACTGACGCATCGCCGCTGCCGGTTTTCGCCCGCACAGCCGGGCGCTGACCGGTGGGGCGCGTCGGCATGGCGCAAACGACTTGCCCCATTGGGCGACAATCTGTTGGGCTCATCCTACATTAAGGAATTGGCAAGGCCGTCGCGGGTAACGCATGGTCGGGCTAGAAAAAAACGGGCACCAACGGATTTCGATATGGACGCGATGAACCGCGAACCCGGAAACGGGACTCAGATGGTGGAAGACAACGATTCGAACCGGGCTGATCGTACCGGTCGGCGCGACAGCCTGTTGCTGATGGCGCAGATGACCCTGGCGGGCGATGCCGCACCGCGCGAAGTGCGGGTCCGCAACATCTCCGAGGGCGGATTGATGGCCGAACTGCCCCTCGCGGTGGAGATCGGCGCGCCGATCACCTTCGATCTGCGGGGCATCGGGCCGGTCGCGGGTCGGGTCGCATGGAGCACCCAGGGACGGGTCGGCGTCGCCTTCGACCGTCCGATCGATCCCAAGCTGGTCCGCAAGCCGGTCGGCGGCGGCACCACGACGCCGGATTACGCCAAGCCCGCAACGGGTTTGCGCACCCGCCCGTTCAGCTACTGAGGGTTATCCGAAATTTTCCTGTGGGATGACCACCGCTCCGGTGGTCGTTTCTCACCGATGCACGAGCGGGGCAGGGGCCCTTTCGACCCGATCATCCCGACCCCGAAAGCGGGGCCGAAGGCCGCGGCGGGTCCGACGACCCGCGCGGCCAGCCAAGGCTATAGGCCTTGCATCTCTTCCTTCAGCTTCAGCTTCTGCTTCTTGAGATCCGCCAGAATCCGAGTGTCCGGCACGGGACGCTGCGATTCGGCGCTGATCCGCCGATCGAGCGTAGCGTGCTTGGTCTCCAGGGCCGTTTGATGCGCCGTATACATAGGGCTTCAACTCCTGTCGTTGCTGTGGGGAAGGAAGTAAATCACCAAAAAGGCCATCTGTCCCCCCTCTTTTTAGCAGAATCGACCGACCGAGCGATTTGGACGGATGACGTGTTGCCGCCCTTCACCATGGAGCGGCAGGCGTGCCGGGGTTCGGCCACATAACGGCCATTGCCGTTTATGGGACCGGACCCTAGAGGGGCGGACGGACGCCGGAGTTTCCGGGCGTCGGCTCATCAGGGACCCGTCGGAGGGGAGCAGGATGGACGTCACGCTGGCGCGCGCGCGGATCGACATGTTGCGTGTGGAGCATCGCGATCTCGACGATGCCATTTCGGCGCTGTTGATGGCGCCGACTCCCGATCAGTTGCAGATCGCCCGCCTCAAGAAGCGCAAGCTGCGGCTGCGCGACGAGCTGGCGGAACTCGAAGATCGGCTGATCCCCGACATCATCGCCTGAATGCGCCGTATCGGACATGTTGTCCGACACCGCCACTTGTCAGCGACCCGGCCCCGTGCGAGCGTCCGGTGATGCTGCGTTTCACTTTCGACAGCCATTTTCAAAGGCGGCTGATCGACAGCCTTTACGCCGAGGCGATGATCCTGGCGGAGGCGTCACGCGGCTATTTCGACGGGATAGGGCGTGAGGAGCGCGACATGCTGGGACCGGTCCAGCGCGTAAGTTTCTCGTGTGAATCGGTAAAGGTAACGACCCGGCTGATGCATGTCCTCACCTGGCTGCTGACCCAGCGCGCGGTCGAGGCGGGCGAACTCCACTGGGCCGAGGCGCGGCTCCCGGCGCGGCGACTGGCCCGTTCGCCCGAATCAGATATGCGGCAGGTCGGCCAACTTCCGCCACGAGCGTTCAGGCTGACCCAGGCCAGTATCGACCTGCACGGCCGGGTCGAACGGCTCGACGTGATGGCCGACGGCGCACTGCGGACAATGAGCCCGGTTCGCCTGCTTCAGGCCCGGTTGAGCCGCGCCTTCTAACCCAGCAGCCGCGCGCGCGCCGCTGCATATTGCCGGGCGAGCGTCGCCACGCGCTCGGCGGCGGGTTCGATCCGGTCGATCGCGCCGATCCCCTGGCCAGCACCCCAGATATCGCGCCAGGCCTTCGCGGCCTGGCCGCCGCCGAAATTCATCGCCGCCGCATCCCCTTCGGGCAGATGGTCTGGATCGAGGCCTGCGGCCAGGATCGAGGCGCGCAGGTAATTGCCGTGCACGCCGGTGAACAGGCTGGAATAGACGATGTCGCTGGCTCGCCCCTCGACCACCGCCTGCTTGTAGGCCGCGGCCGCATTCGCCTCGACGGTCGCGATGAAGGGCGAGCCGATATAGGCCAGGTCGGCGCCCATCGCCTGGGCGGCCAGGATCGCATCCCCCGTCGCGATCGATCCCGCCAGCGCCAGCGGACCATCGAACCATTGACGGATTTCCTGCACCAAAGCGAACGGAGAAAGCCGCCCGGCATGACCGCCCGCCCCCGTCGCCACCGCGATCAGGCCGTCCGCGCCCTTTTCCACCGCCTTGCGCGCGAAACGGTCGTCGATTACGTCATGCAGGGTGATGCCGCCCCAGCCATGAACCCCCGCATTCAGATCCTCGCGCGCGCCCAGCGAGGTGATGACGATCGGCACCTTCCACTTGGCACAGACCGCCAGATCGGCCTCCAGCCGGTCGTTGGAACGGTGGACGATCTGGTTGACCGCGAAGGGCGAGGCGGGGCGATCGGGATGGGCCCGGTCGTGCGCGGCCAGTTCCTCGGTGATCCGGTGCAGCCATTCGTCCAGCAGGCTGGAGGGCCGGGCGTTCAGCGCCGGAAACGACCCGACGATCCCCGCCTTGCACTGGGCGATGACCAGATCAGGGTTGGAGATGATGAACAGCGGCGACCCGATGACGGGCAGGGCCAGACGACTCAAGGCAGGGGGCAGGCTCATGGCTTGACGATAACGTAAAGGTAAGGCCTGTCCAGCGTTCGCCGATGTGACAAAGTGACATCAGCGTCATTTGCTTTGCCGTGGCGAGCGCGTAGAGATCGGGCCATCCTGAAATGAGAGGCTTAGATCGCCATGAAGTCCGCTTTTTCGGTCCTGCTTGCGTTGACCGTGTCCACCCCGGCGCTCGCGGCGGGCCAGTTGCCCCAGACGGTGGCACCGGTGCTGTACGACATCACGGTGCGTCCCGATGCGAAGGCGATGACCTTCGCCGGTGAGGAAACCGTCGATGTCGATGTGCGCCAGGCGACCACGGCGATCGTTCTCAACGCCGCCGAACTGACGATCACGCGCGCGACCTTCGACGGCAAGCCGGTGTCCTTCGCGCTCGACAAGGAGGCGCAGACGCTGACCCTGACATTGCCGCAGGCGGCCTCTGTCGGACGGCACAAGGTCGGCTTCGCCTGGACCGGCACGATCAACCGCTCGGCCAACGGGCTGTTCGCGATCGACTATACCAATGCCGACGGCACGCCCGACCGGATGTTGGCGACCCAGTTCGAGGCGCCCGACGCCCGCCGCTTCGCGCCGATGTGGGACGAACCCGCCTTCAAGGCCAAGTTCCGCCTGACCGCCACCGCGCCCAAGGGGCAGCGCGCGATCAGCAACATGCCGGCCGCCTCGATCACACCCCAGGCGGACGGGTCGCAACTGTACCGCTTCGACGAGACGCCGGTCATGTCAAGCTATCTGCTCTATTTCGGTTCGGGCGATCTGGACCGGAAGACGGTGAATGCGAACGGCGTCGAGATCGGCGTGGTCAGCCGCAAGGGCGTGGTCGACCAGGGCGATTATTCGCTCGCCTCGGCAACCAGGCTGCTCGCCTATTATAACGACTATTTCGGCACGCCCTATCCGCTGCCCAAGATGGACATGATCGCCGGGCCGGGGTCCAGCCAGTTCTTCGGCGCGATGGAGAATTGGGGCGCGATCTTCTATTTCGAGAATGAACTGCTCTTCGATCCCAAGGTCATGACCGAGAGCAACCGGCAGCGCATCCACACGGTCGTCGCGCATGAGATGGCGCATCAGTGGTTCGGCGACCTCGTCACCCCGCGCTGGTGGGACGACCTGTGGCTGAACGAGGGTTTCGCTTCGTGGATGGAGGGCAAGGCGTCCAACGACCTGAACCCGAGCTGGAAGGCCGCCGCCGCCAGCATCGCGGGCGAACGGGAATCCGCGATGGGCATCGACGCGACCAGCGCGACCCATCCGATCATCCGCAAGGTCGAGACGGTCGACCAGATCGGCGAGGCGTTCGACAGCATCACCTATCTGAAGGGGCAGGCGGTGATCGGCATGCTGGAATCGACATTGGGCGCGGACACGTTCCGCAAGGGCATCCGCGCCTATATGGCCAAGTATAAATATCAGAACACCGTGACCGAACAGCTTTGGGAGGAATTGTCCAAGGCGTCGGGCACCAATGTCGCGACGATCGCCCATGACTTCACCTTGCAGGGCGGCGTGCCGCTGATCACGATGCAGGGTTCGCGCTGCGAAGGCGGCCAGACGGTCGCGATGCTCGGCCAGGGCCGGTTCGGCCTGGATGCGGCGTCGAAGGCGGCGCAAACCTGGCATGTGCCGATCCGCGTCGCGACGATCGGTGGTGGTGAGACGAGCGCCATCGTCACCGGCGCGGCCGCGACACCGGTCAGCGTGGGCGGGTGCGGCACCCTGGTCCTGAACCGGGGCAAGGGCTCTTACACCCGTGTCATGTACGACGACGCCGGGCACGCCGCGATCGTGCGCGATTATGCCCGTCTGTCGCTGGAGGACCGGTTGGGCACGCTGGGCGACGATTATGCCCTGGCGGCTGGGGGATATCAGGATCTCGGCCGTTGGTTCGACCTGATGGCCCGCGTCTCGCCCGAGGCGGATCCGCTGGAATGGGAAACGGTGGCGGGCGAATTGTCGCGCCTCGACGGCCTGTATGAGGGCACGCCGCTCGAAAAGCCCCTGCGGGCCAAGGTGGCCGCGATCCTGTCTCCGGTGCTCGCCCGAATCGGGTTCGAGGCCAAGCCCGATGAGGGCGCGCTCGTCAGCAACCTGCGCGAAACGCTGATCGGGCGGCTGGGGGCCAGCGGCGACGCGATGGTGGCGGCGCGGGCACGCGGCTATGTCGCGGCGCTCGCGAAGAATCCGGATGCCATTCCGGCGGCGATCCGCCAGCCGATCCTGGCGACCTATGCCGCCCGCGCGACGCTCGCCGAGTGGGACCGGCTGTACGAACTGGCCAAGGCCGAGCGCAATCCGGTGGTGAAGAACCGCTATGTCTCGCTGCTGGGCTTCGCCGAGGACGAGGCTGCGGCGCGTCGGGCGCTGAGCGTGTTGAAGAACGACACCTTCACCCCGCCGCAGCGCGCGGCCCTGCTCCGCTCGATCGCGGGGGCACATCCCGACATGGCGTTCGACTGGGCGGTCGCGAACAAGGCGCTGGTCGACAGCTTCCTGGAAGAGAGCAACCGTGCGACCTTCATCGTCGGGCTGGGCGCGGGCTCGAACGATCCGGCGATGCCCGGCAAGATCGAAAGCTGGGCCGCCGCCAACCTGCCCGAAGGGTCGCGCGGCGGGGCCAAGCGGTCCATCTCGCAGATCGCGGTGCGCAAGGCGGTGGCCGAACGCCTCAAGCCCGCCGTCCAGGCCTGGCTGGCGCGCTGATGCAAAGGTTGGCGGGGGAGTAACCCCCGCCGACCCTCAGCCCTAACCTCCGTTCAGCCTGAGCGAAGTCGAAGGCCAAGGGAAACTCTCGCCACTTGTCTCGACCGACATGGCGTGGCCTTCGACTTCGCTCAGGCTGAACGGGGTTGCGGTATTGCCGCCCGCGGCCGGCTTGCCATAATCGGCGGACGGCTCTGCAACCCCTTGCCTTGCTTCCAAAAACGCGGAACCATGACGGCTCCGTCATTCAATCGAGAGCTCTTCGTGATCCGCAACAGCCTTGTCCTGCTTCTCGCCCCCACCGCCCTGACCGCGCCGCTCGCCGCGCAGGAGGAGGGGGAGAAAAAGACCCCGCATCACGAAGCCGCCAAGGCCGAGGCGGAGGCGGCCTGGGCGCGCGCACCGCTCGACGAGACCGAGGTGCGGCACAAGGATAGCGTGACGATCAACGGTCGCAGCTATCCCTACGTCGCCTCGGCGGGGACGCTGACCGTCCGCGATATCGAGGGCAAGCCGACCGCTTCGATGTTCTACACCGCCTATACGCTCGATGGCGTGAAGCCGGGCACCAAGCGGCCGGTGACGTTCCTGTATAATGGCGGGCCGGGCTCACCCTCCTTCTGGCTGCGCATGGGGTCGTTCGCGCCGATCCGCATCCGCACGACCAGCCCGGAATTCGTCCGACCGGCGCCCTATGACGTGGGGCCCAACCCGGACTCGCTGCTCGACAAGACCGACCTGGTGTTCCTCGACGCGATCGGCACCGGCTATTCCCGACCGCTGGGCGATATGAAGCCCGCGCAATTCTATGGCGTGGATGAGGATGTCGACGTGTTCGCGGGCGCGATCCAGCGTTACGTCACCAAATATGGCCGCTGGATGAGCCCGAAGTTCCTGCTCGGCGAAAGCTATGGCACGTTGCGCTCCGGCGCGCTGGCGTATCAGTTGCAGGAAAAGGGCATGGCGCTGAACGGCGTGGTGCTGCTCAGTTCGATCATGAATTACGGTTATCGCCAGCCGGGGCTGGATCAGGTCTATCTCAATTACCTGCCCAGCTATGCGGCGACCGCTTGGTATCACAACCGTCTGGCCGATCGCCCGGCCGATGTCGCGACGGTGGTGGCGCAGGCACGGGCCTTCGCGGTCGGACCCTATATGTCGGCGCTGGCCAAGGGGCAGAGCATCTCGCCCCAGGAGCGCGACCAGATCGCCGAGCAGATGAGCCGGTTGATCGGCATTTCGCCCGAGTTCATCAAGCGCGCCAATCTGCGCATCGACCTGCCGCGCTTCCAGAAGGAGTTGCTGCGCGGGTCGGCCCGGACGGTGGGGCGGTTCGACTCCCGCTATCTGGGAATCGACACCGACGCGGCGGGCGAGCGGCCGGAGACGGATGCCTCTTCGGACGCGATTTCAGGAGCTTATATCGCGTCCTTCCAGGATTATCTGCAATCGACGCTCGGCTACAAGACCGAGTTGCCTTATCGCCTGTCGGCGCGCGATGCGGCGGGCTGGACCTGGAACTGGAAGCACAAGTCGCCCGACGGGGGGCAGAACAATCCCAACACCGCGATCGACCTGGCCGCCGCGATGCGGGCGAACCCGTATCTCAAGGTGCTGTCGATGAACGGCTATTACGACATGGCGACGCCGTTCTTCGGGACGGAGAACGACCTGGGCCATATGATGCTGGAGCCCGCGCAACAGGCGAATCTGCGGTTCACCTACTATCCGGCGGGGCACATGACCTACCTGAACCCGGATGCGCTGCGGAGCATGAAGGCGGACCTGGCCGGTTGGTATGACGAGGCGGTGAGCGATGCGAAATCGGCGACGCCGCCGGTTCCGCCTTCGGGGCAGGGGGCGACGCCCTCAGGTCGAAGCGGAGCAAACTGAACGGCAGAGGGGCGGTGACGGTCGGACCGTTGCCGCCCAGCAGACAGGTTACGAGCCGTATCGCCCATAACGAGTAAGTATCGGATAAATTCTGGAAAATGGTGGACGCACTTGGGCTCGAACCAAGGACCCGCTGATTAAGAGTCAGCTGCTCTACCAACTGAGCTATGCGTCCATCGCCGATTTTCGGCTAGGCGGGGAGGGTGTCCCCGGCTGGTCGGGCGCTGTTAGCGGAGCGACTCCGACCTGCCAAGGGGGTTTTTGACATTTTTATTGTCGCGGGGCCGCTTCTCCGATCTTGGCCGGGGGCAAGCGTTAATAGCCGACGGTGAAGCGCTGGCGGATGTGGCGGGGCTGTTCGATCTCGTCGACCAGGGCGATGGCGTAATCCTCGAACGAGATGCGGCTGCCTTGGTCGTTGGTCAGAAGCCGGTCGATGCCGAGGCGGAACCGGCCCGTCCGCTCGCCGGGGACGAACATCGCCGAGGGCGAGAGGAAGGTCCATTCCAGATCGTCCACGCCCCGCAGCAGGTCGAGGAAGGTCGCGCCCGCACGCGCCTCTGCCTTGTACGCCTCCGGGAAGTCGGGCTGGTCGATCAGGCGCTGGCCGGGTGCGATCTCCAGGCTGCCCGCGCCGCCGACGACCAGATAGCGCGTCACGCCGGAGGCGCGGACGGCGTCGATCAGGCCTTGCGCGTCGGTGGTGAGGAAATGGACCGAACTGATGACGGCGTCATGCCTGCGCAATGTCTCGACAAGTGCGGTGGTGTCGCTCACATCGCCTGCAACCGGGGTCACACCGGGCAGCGTCGCGATCCGTTCGGGCGTGCGGGCGATCGCGGTCACGGCATGGCCGCGATCCGACAACTCCCTCAGGATACGCGAGCCCGCATTTCCCGAGGCTCCGATCAGCGCGATCTTCATGGTCTTTCCTTCCGATGGTCCACTTTGTAGACCTTGGAGTTATGCAGAGCAGCACCGCGCCACAAGACGTCCTTTTCGAGGGACCAGGTCACACCGGCCTGACCGGGGAGGGCGGTTGCCCGATCCGCGACGTGCTCGACCGGATCGGGGATCAATGGAGCCTGTTGATCCTCGCCGCGCTGGAGCCGGAAACGTTGCGCTTCAACACGTTGCTGCGCCGGATCGGGGACGTGTCGAAACAGATGTTGTCGCGGACGCTCCGCAGGTTGGAAGAGGATGGGTTCGTCGAGCGGACCGTCTATCCCGAGGTGCCGCCGCGCGTGGAATACCGCCTGACGGAGTTGGGGCGGTCGTTTCTGGAGCCGATGCGCGGGCTGATCCGCTGGGCGGATGCGCACCAGGCGGAGGTGGAGGCGGCGCGGGCGGCGTATCGGGCTCGAGGCTGACGGGGCCTGCCCCTCCACCATGCCCTTCGGTCGCGGTCCCCCGTCCGCATCGGGGATGGGGAAGGGGACCGCCGGGCGTCAGCCCGGTGGTGGAGGGGCGAGCCGTCAGGCGATGTGGACCGACTTCGTAATCATATGGTTCGCGATGCCTTCCGGCCCGTCCTCCGAGCCATAGCCGCTTTCCTTGACCCCGCCGAACGGCGCGTCGCCCCAGCTGAGCCGGACGGTGTTGATCGCGACCATGCCCGCCTCGATCTCGTCGCCCAACTGGTTCTGGCGGCGGCCATTCTCGGTGAAGCAGTACGCACCCAGGCCGAAGGGCAGGCGGTTCGCCTCGGCGATGGCGTCCTCGGTGGTGGCGAAGGGACGGATCAGCGCGATCGGGCCGAACGGCTCCTCGTTCATCGCCTTTGCCTCCAGCGACACATCGGCCAGCACGGTGGGGGCGAAGAAGAAGCCGTCTCCGCTCTTCGCCTCGCCGCCGGTCAGCTTGCGCGCGCCGTTCTTCACCGCATCCTCGATCATCGCGCCGATCGCTTCGGGGCGGCGGGGATTGGCCATCGGGCCCATCTGCGTGTCGGCGGACAGGCCGTCACCGATCTTCAGCGCGGCGGCGCGCTCGGCAAAACCCTTGGCGAAGCGCTCGTAAATCCCCTCCTGCACATGGAAGCGGGTGGGGGCGACGCAGACCTGGCCCGCATTGCGGAACTTGTGGGTGACGAGCGTGTCGAGCGTCTTGTCGAGGTCGCAGTCGTCGAAGACCAGCACCGGGCCATGCCCACCCAGTTCCATGGTCGACTTCATCACCGTGTCGGCGGCGAGCTTGAGCAGATGCTTGCCGACCGGCACCGACCCCGTGAAGCTGAGCTTGCGCGTGACCGGCGAGGCGAGCAGGTGGCGCGACACGGCGTCGGGCACGCCGAAGACGAGCTGCGCGACGTCACCCGGCAGGCCCGCATCCTGGAAACAGCGCAGGATCGCGATCGCACTGGCGGGGGTTTCCTCGCTGGGCTTGAGGATCACCGAGCAACCGGCGGCGATGGCGGGCGACAGCTTGCGCACCGGGTTCATGACGGGGAAGTTCCAGGCGCAGAAAGCGGCGACCGGGCCGACCGGCTGTTGCAGCACCAGCGAGCGGGTGCCGGTGGGACGCGGCAGGACGCGGCCATAGATGCGGACCGCTTCCCCAGCGTGGAAGTCGAGCAGGGCGGCGGTGGCCGCGACCTCGCCGCGCGCCTCGACGATGGGCTTGCCTTCCTCCAACGTGGCGAGGCGGGCGAGATCCTCGGCGCGCTCGCGGACCAGGGCGGCGGTGCGGTGGAGTATGGCGGCGCGTTCCTGGGGCGCGGTCTTGCGCCACAGGTCGAAGCCGCGCGCGGCGGCCTCCAGCGCGCGGTCCATGTCGGCGGTGGTCGCGAGCGGCAGGTCGCCCAGTGGCTGGCCGGTCGCGGGGTTCAGCACGGCCTGCGTCTCGCGCCCCTCCGGCCCCAGCCATTCGCCGCCGATATAGAGGCCGGTCTTTACGTCAAAATCGGGGGCGGTCATGCGCGTCCTTTCCAAGACTGTAAGCGTTTGATGCGGGCGGGAGATTGGCCCTGGCGGCTATCGATGCAAGGGCCGGTCGTGCCGAACCGGGCTTCTGTCCGGATCGGGGGAGCAAAAGCGGGGCTTTGTGCGTCCCAAGCATTCCGGCATTTCCTATCGGGGGGATCGAGATAGGTTGTGCGCCGAAACGAAAAGGGACGGGTCCGTATGCGAGCACCATTTCCGGCCATGATGGCCGCATTGATGATCGGGGCGGTCGGTCTGGCTGGCGGCCTGTCCGGCTGTTCGGGCGGAGGCGATGGCGGCAAGGGCTCGGTCGAGTTGCTGAACGTCAGCTATGATCCGACGCGCGAACTGTACAAGGACGTCAACGCCGCCTTCGCCAAACAGTGGCAGGCCAGGACCGGCCAGACCGTGTCCTTCCGCATGAGCCATGGCGGATCGGGCAAACAGTCGCGTTCGGTGATCGACGGGCTGTCGGCCGATGTGGTGACGCTGGCGCTCGCCTATGACATCGACGCGATCGCCGAGCGGGCCAAGCTGCTCCCCGCCGACTGGCAGAGCCGGTTGCCCGACAACAGTTCGCCTTACACCTCGACCATCGTGTTCCTGGTGCGCAAGGGCAATCCCAAGGGCATTCGCGACTGGGCCGATCTGGTGAAGCCCGGCGTGCAGGTCATCACCCCCAGCCCCAAGACCAGCGGCGGCGCGCGGTGGAATTTCCTGGCGGCCTGGGCCTATGGCAAGAAGGCGGGCGGGTCGGACGCGGCGGCGCAAAAATACGTCGCCGACCTCTATTCGCATGTGCCGGTGCTCGATTCGGGCGCGCGCGGGGCGACCACGACCTTTGTCGAGCGGGGTCTCGGCGACGTGCTGATCGCCTGGGAGAATGAGGCGCTGCTCTCCGAAAAGGAACTGGGCGCAGGCAAGTTCGACATCGTGGCCCCCTCCATATCGATCCTGGCCGAGCCGCCCGTCGCGGTGGTCGACGCCAATGCCAAGGCGCATGGCACCGAACAGGTCGCGACCGAATATCTGAAGTTCCTCTATACCCCGGAAGGGCAGGAGATCGCGGCGCGCAACTTCTATCGTCCGCGCGATCAGGCAGTGCTGGCGAAATATGCCACGACCTTCCCCAAGCTGGAGATGGTGACGATCCAGGACTTTGGCGGCTGGGCGGCGGCGCAGAAGCGGTTCTTCGCGGATGGTGGCGTGTTCGACGCCATCTATGCCGGCAAGGCCGCGCGGCGCTAACGGCATGAGGGCTGCAAAGCGCCGCTCGGCGCTGCCGGGCTTCGGCCTGACCATGGGCATGACCCTGTTCTGGCTGGGGCTGGTCGTTCTGGTGCCGCTGTCCGCGCTCGTCATCCGGGCGGCGGGCATGGGTTGGGAAGGCTTTGCCGAGGTCGGGTTGTCGCCGCGCGCATTGGCCGCTTACCGGTTGAGCTTCGGCGCGGCGCTGGCGGCGGCGGCGGTCAATGCGGTGTTCGGGCTGTTGATCGCGTGGATCTTGGTCCGCTACGAATTTCCGGGCAAGAAGCTGATCGACGCGGCGGTCGACCTTCCCTTCGCGTTGCCGACGGCGGTGGCGGGCATTGCGCTGGTGTCGCTCTATTCGGACAATGGCTGGGTCGGGTCGATGTTGGCGCCGCTGGGGATCAAGGTGGCCTATACGCCTCTGGGCGTAACGATTGCCCTGGTTTTCATTGGCTTGCCGTTCATTGTTCGCTCGGTGCAGCCAGTGCTGGCCGATCTGGGGCGCGATGTGGAAGAGGCGGCGGCGACGCTCGGGGCGACCCGCGCACAGACGTTTCGCCACGTCATCCTGCCCGCCATCGCGCCTGCATTGCTGACCGGCTTCGCACTCGCCTTTGCGCGAGGGGTGGGCGAATATGGCTCGATCATCTTCATCGCGGGCAACATGCCCTTCAAGTCGGAGATCGCACCGCTGCTGATCATCACCCAGCTCGAACAGTTCGACTATGACGGCGCGACCGCCATCGCCTGTGTGATGCTGGTCCTGTCCTTCGCGATGCTGTTGTTCGTCAATCTGCTCCAGGCGTGGCGCGCCAAGCGGGGGACGCGATGAGCGGCTCCAACCCCACCACCATCGAAAGCCCCTGGGCACGCCGGGCGCTGATCGGCACCGGTTTCCTGTTCCTGGCGTTGTTCCTGTTCCTGCCGCTGGTGATGGTCTTCGTGGGCGCATTGGCCAAGGGGTGGGAGACGTTCGCGACAGAATTGTCCGATCCCGACGCACTCGCGGCGATCCGCCTGACCCTGCTGGTCGCGGCCATTTCAGTGCCGGTCAACGCAGTGTTCGGCGTGGCGGCGTCCTGGGCGATCGCGAAGTTCGACTTTCGTGGAAAAAGCCTGCTCATCTCACTGATTGACCTGCCTTTTTCGGTGTCGCCGGTGGTGTCGGGGCTGATCTTCGTGCTGCTGTTCGGGGCGCAAGGATGGCTGGGGCCGTGGCTGACCGCGCATGGCGTGCGGATCATCTTCGCGGTGCCCGGCATCGTGCTGGCGACCGTGTTCGTGACCTTTCCCTTCGTCGCGCGGGAGATCATACCGCTCATGGCCGAACAGGGCCGCGACGATGAGGAGGCGGCGCGCTCGCTGGGGGCGAGCGGATGGCAGACCTTCTGGCATGTCACCCTGCCCAATATCCGCTGGGGGCTGCTCTACGGCGTGCTGCTGTGCAATGCCCGCGCGATGGGCGAGTTCGGCGCGGTGTCGGTGGTGTCGGGACATATCCGGGGGCTGACCAACACCATGCCGTTGCATGTCGAGATCCTTTACAATGAATATGACTTTGTCGGCGCGTTCGCGGTGGCGTCTCTGCTCGCCTCGCTCGCGCTGGTGACCTTGGGAGTGAAGACCGTGCTGGAATGGCGTTTCGGCATCCACCGGGCGGGAGCCGCGCATTGAGCATCACTGTCGAGAAGATCTCCCGCCGTTTCGGGGGTTTTACCGCGCTGGATCGCGTCTCTCTTGAGACGAAGCCGGGTGAGTTCCTGGCGCTGTTGGGGCCGTCCGGCTCGGGCAAGACGACGCTGCTGCGCACCATCGCGGGGCTGGACTTCGCCGATGAGGGGCATGTGCTGTTCGAAGGGCAGGACATGACCGGGACCCCCGCCACCGAACGCCGCATCGGCTTCGTCTTTCAGAATTATGCGCTGTTCCGCCACATGACGGTGGCGCAGAACATCGCCTTTGGCCTGACGGTCCGCAAGCGGCGCGACCGGCCCGCCAAGGCGGTGATCGCGGCCAAGGTCGCCGAGCTGCTCGCGCTGATCCAGTTGCCGGATATCGGCGACCGTTTCCCCGCCCAATTGTCGGGCGGCCAGCGGCAGCGTGTCGCGCTCGCCCGCGCGCTCGCGATCGAGCCGCGCCTGCTCCTCCTCGACGAGCCCTTCGGCGCGCTGGACGCGCAGGTGCGCAAGGACTTGCGGGGCTGGCTGCGGCGCATTCATGACGAGACGGGGCTGACCTCGATCTTCGTGACGCACGACCAGGAAGAGGCGCTGGAGATCGCCGACCGCATCGTGGTGATGCGCGGCGGCGTGATCGAACAGGTTGGCACCCCGCACGAGGTGCAGAGCGCGCCCGCCACCGCCTTCGTCTCGTCCTTCATCGGGGAGACGAACCGCCTGCCCGTCATGCGCCGCGAAGGGGCGGCGGTGGTCGGCGAGGGGCTGGCGGTCCTGCCCGATGAGGCGCGCGGGCATGGGGTGGGCGAGATTCATATTCGCCCGCACGATGTCGAACTGGCCGAGAGGGGGGACAAGGACGCCCTGGCGGTCACCGTCCTGACCGCTCGCCCGATCGGACGGTCGCGCCGGATCACCGCGCAGGTCGCCGGGGTGGCCGAGCCGCTGACCTTCGATCTGCCGGTCGCGGTCGAGGCGGCGGCCGGAGATTGTCTGGCGATCCGCCCCCTCCGCTATCGGATATTTTGAGCGGCTTTTGTGTTTGCCGATTTCTGACAATTCGCCTGGACGCCCGCTTCGCTATTTGCCAGCGGCGGATCGTCCGGGCATGACGCGGCGGTAATCGGGAGATCGGCGTGAAGGTCGGACAGGAATGCTGGCGGATCGAACAGGCCGACCGGATGGCGGTCATCATCGACGCGGAGAAATATTTCCGCATGGCCCGCCGCGCGATGCTGAATGCCCGGCGGCAGATTTTGCTGATCGGCTGGGACTTCGACGCGCGGATCATATTGGATCACGACGAAGCGCCCGGCGAGACGGTGGGCGACTTCATCTATTCGCTGGTCCAGCGGCAGCCGGAGCTTGAGATATATCTGCTCCGCTGGGACACGGGGGCGATCAAGTCGCTGTTCCGGGGGCGGACCTTCTTCACGGTGATGAAGTGGATGGCGCACAAGCGCATCCATACCAAGATGGACGGCCATCATCCCATCGCCGCCTCGCATCATCAGAAAATCGTCATCATCGACGATCAGCTGGCTTTTTGCGGCGGGATCGACATGACCAGCGACCGCTGGGACACGCGCGAGCATCGCGACAACGACCCCGGTCGCAAGCGTCCCGGCGGCCAGCCCTACAAGCCATGGCACGACGCGATCAGCGCGGTCGAGGGGCCCGTGACCCATGCGCTGGGCGAGTTGTTCCGCGAGCGCTGGCATCTGGCAGGCGGCAAGCGCATGGCACCGGCAGTGCCGGGTGCAAGCTGCTGGCCCGAGGGACTGGAGCCCGACTTCATCGACCAGCCGGTCGCGATCGCGAGGACCATGCCCGAAATGGACGATCAGGCCCCGGTGCATGAGAATGAAGCGCTGTTCCTGGCGCAGATCGCGCGGGCCGAACGCTATGTCTATATCGAGAGCCAGTATTTCGCCTCCCGCCGGGTGGCGGAGGCGATCGCCAAGCGGCTGGACGAAGCGGACGGCCCCGAATTCGTCATCGTCAACCCGCTGACCGCGCAAGGCTGGCTGGAGCCGATCGCGATGGACACGGCGCGCGCGCGTTTGATCGAGGCGCTGCGGCGGCGGGATCGGCATGGACGGTTGCGGCTCTATCATCCCTTCACGGCGGGGGGCGAGCCCATCTATTGCCATGCCAAGATCCTGATCGCCGACGACCGGGTCTTCCGGCTGGGATCGTCCAACCTCAACAACCGCTCGATGCGGCTGGATACCGAATGCGATCTGGCCATTGCGGTCGAACCCGACAGCGCGGCGGGACGGCGGATCGGCGCGATTCGCGACGATCTGCTTGGCGAGCATCTGGGCGTGGCCCCTGGCGACGTGGCCGAGGCCGTGGCGCAGACCGGCTCGCTGGTAAGCGCGGTCGAACAGCTGCGAGGGACCGGGGGGCGGACGCTGCGCCCCTATGAAGCGCCCGATCTGTCGAGCGTCGAGGAATGGCTGGCCGACAACGAGGTGCTGGACCCCGAAGGCCCCGCCGAGATGTTCGAATCGCTGACCGCGCGAAAGGGCCTCTTCCGGCGGCTGCGGCGGCGCTGATGGGCGAGGTCGTCAATTTCCGTCAGGCGCGCAAGGCTCTGGTACGCAAGGCGGCCGAACAACAGGCGACCGAGAACCGGGCGCGTTTCGGTCGAACCAAGGCGGAGAAGCAGCGCGATGCGGTGGAGCAGGAGCGGCTGCGCAAGGAACTGGACGGGGCCAAGCGCGAGGATTGACGTTTGGGCAATCGGCATTCCTCCCCTTGCAGGGGAGAAATGAACCGGTCTCAGCGCGGGGTCGCGAACCAAATGGTGTGGGTCGCGCCCTTGCCGTTCTCACGCGCCCGCACTTTCACTTCATCCACGGTGAAGCCCGCGCGAGACAGGCGGCGAGTGAAGACGGGGTCGGGCGCGGCGGACCAGATCGCCAGCACGCCGCCCGGGCGAAGCGCGATGCGCGCCTCGTCCAGCCCACGGGCCGAATATAGCCCGTCATTGGCCGGGCGGGTCAGACCGTCGGGGCCATTGTCCACGTCTAGCAGGATCGCGTCATAGGTGCCGCGCCCCGCATAGATGGCATTGCCGACATCGCCCATGGCCAGCGTCACGCGCGGATCGTCCAGGCACCCGGCGGTCAGTTCCGCCATCGGTCCGCGCGCCCATTCGATGATGCCTGGCACCAGCTCGGCGACGGTGACCCGCGCATCCTTGCCCAGCCGCGCCAGCACCGCGCGTAAGGTAAAGCCCATGCCATAGCCGCCGATCAGCAGATGCGGCGCATTCCGCCCGTCCAGCCGGTCGCAGGTCATCGTGCCCAGCGCCACTTCCGAGCCGCTCATCCGCGTGCTCATCAGCTCGTTGCGGTCGAGGACGATCATGAAGTCCTTGCCGCGCCGGAACAGGCGTAGCGGCTCGCCGCCGGGCACCTCGGCGACGCCCAGCAGCTCGCGCGGGGTCACTTGCCCTGGCGTGCCTTGCGAGCGGCGTAGCGGGCGTCGCGGGCGGCCTTCAGCTCGGCGGCGGTCGGGACCACCGGCGGACGCGCGGCGGCGGCAGCGGCCTCTGCGGCGGCGTCCGCCTCGGCCTTGGCCTTGGCGCGGGCTTCCTCGCGCGCAGCCTTTTCCTGCTCGATCGCGGCCTTGTGCGCGGCGCGACGCTCGGCCTCGGCGGCCTCCTTGGCCTCGCGCGCGGCGGCGCGGGCGGCAACCACCGCCGGATCGGGCGCGGCCTTGTTGCGCAACTTTTCGAGTGCCGCCGCCTTGGCATCGCGCGAGGCCGATGCACGATCGGCGAAACCGGGAACCTTATATCCTGCCATCAATCATCTATCCCGTTTGGGGGCGCTGGGCCCCATAGCACAACGGCCCCGCATCGCTGCGGAGCCGTCGTAGAAACTGGTGGACGCACTTGGGCTCGAACCAAGGACCCGCTGATTAAGAGTCAGCTGCTCTACCAACTGAGCTATGCGTCCGGTCGTCACGCTCGTCAGGCCGTCCGGCGGCCCGCCTCGTGATCGGGAGGCGCGCCTTTAGCATCGCCTTCCCGCTTTGCAAATGCTTTTCGGCGAATGACGCCACTTTTTTTGGGGGTCACCAGCGCGCGGCGCGTCGGTTTTCCCGGTCGATCGCCATCAATATGCCCAGGCACAGCAACACCGTCATCTGCGACGATCCGCCATAGCTGACCAGGGGCAGGGGGATGCCGACCACGGGCGCGAGACCCATGACCATCATCAGATTGACCATGACATAGATGAAGATCGTGGTGGACAGTCCGGCGGCGGTCAGCCGGGCGAAGCGCGTCGGTGCGGCCTGCGCCACGTTCAGGCCCCAACGGATGACCATCAGGAACGCGAAGATCAACAGGCACCCGCCGATCAGCCCCCATTCCTCCGCCATGGTCGCGAAGACGAAATCGGTATGACCTTCCGGTAGATAGTCGAGATGGCTCTGCGTGCCGTTGAGGAAGCCCTTGCCCCATATGCCGCCCGATCCGATCGCGATCTTGGACTGGCTGATATGATAGCCGGTGCCGAGCGGATCGCTTTCGGGGTCGAGGAAGATCAGCACCCGGTTGCGCTGATAATCGTGCAGCACGAAATTGACCGCGAGCGGCGCGGCCACCGCCAGCGCCATCGCCCCGCCGATGAAGAGGCGCAAGGGCACCCCCGCCAGGAACATGACGGTCGCCCCGCCCGCGCAGATCATCAGCGCGGTGCCCAGGTCCGGCTGTTTCATCACCAGCGCGGCGGGCACCGCGATCATCGCCGCGACGGGCCATATTCCGGAGAATCGCCGCGTTTCGGCAGGAGGCATGAGTTCGTAGAAGCGCGCCGCGCCCAGCACGATGAACAGCTTCATCAGTTCGGACGGCTGGAGTCGGATGAAGCCGACGTCCAGCCATCGCTGGCTGCCCCCACGCACCGCGCCGAGCAGTTCGACCAGCACGAGCAGCACGACGAGGATGAGATAGCCCGGCATCGCGATCCGTCGCCACAGATCGAGCGGCAGGCGCGACAGGACCAGCGACCCGGCCAGCAGCACGAAGAAGCGCACCCCCTGCGGCTTGGCCCAGGGGGTCAGCGATCCGCCCGCCGCCGAATAGAGCACGACCAGCCCGAAACAGCCGATCGCCATGACCAGCAGGATCACCCGCCAGGGCAGTTGCGCGATGGGTTCGGGGATGATGCGGGGGCCGCTCATGGATTGGGGTCCGCTATATCGTCGCTGGGGTCGGTTTCGCGCGTCGCCATCGCCTCGGCCTGGGCGTCGGACACGTTGGTCGCGGCCTCGACCGCGGGGGCGTCGGTGGCGGCACCCGCATCGGTCTTGGTCGCGGCGGAGGCGGGCTTGGGCGAATGGGCGGCCCGATAGGCGGCTTCGTCGGCGCGCATCCGGGTGGCGATGTCGCCGCCCCAGGTCGGTTCACCTTCCGCCAGCGAGGCGAGCGCCCGGTCCCGGTCGAACAGATAGGTCATGATGTCGCGCCCGATCAGCGGCGCGTCGAGATTGCGCACGGTATGGCCGTTATGTTCGAGGACGACGGAGATGGCATAACGCGGATTGTCGGCGGGGGCGAAGCCGACGAACAGCGCGTGATCGCGCAGCTTGAAGGGCAACTGCCCGTTCTTGAGCACGCCGGTACTGCGCCGCTCCGCCATGCTGATCCGGCGAACCTGCGCGGTGCCGGTCTTCGCCGCGAGCGCGACGCCGGGCACCAGCATCCGCGCCGCGCCGCCCGTACCGCCCTGGTTGACCACGCCGAACATCGCGTCGCGCACGACCGCCAGATGCTCGGACGCCAGGGGCAGGGCGGGGGCGTCGAGATGGACCTGATGCGACAAAAGGCTGGGCTTCAGGTCGCGACCCGAGGCGATCCGCGCCACCATCACCGCCAGTTGCAACGGATTGGCCAGCACATAGCCTTGGCCGATCGAGGCATTCAGGCCGTCGGCGATGGTCCATTTCGTCTTGTATTTCTTCAGCTTCCACGCCGAATCCGGCACGGTGCCGTAACGCTGCGTATTGAGGGGCAGTTCGAATTTCTGCCCCAGTCCCAGCATCCGTGCGACCGGCGCAATCTTGTCATACCCCATGCGCCGGATCATCTCGTAGAAATAGATGTCGCAGCTTTGCTCGATAGCGCCTTTCAGGTTTAGCGCGCCGTGCCCGCCCTTCTTATGGCAGTGGAATATCCCGGTGCCGACCCGCATCGCGCCCGTGCACAGGACGCGGTCGTCCGCGCCGACCCCGGCCGCCAGCAAGGCCAGTCCGTTCATCGGCTTGACGGTCGAGCCCGGCGGATACAGCCCCTGGGTCACCTTGTTCATCAGGGGCACATGGTCATTCTCCGACAGCATCGCCCATTCCAGATGGCTGATCCCGTCCGAAAAGCTGTTGGGGTCGTAGGCGGGCATCGACACCATCGCCAGCGTCTCGCCGGTGCGGCAGTCGAGCACCACCGCCGAGCCCGAATTGGTGCCCAGCCGCCGCGCCGCGAATTCCTGGAGCCCCGCATCGATGGTCAGGCGGATGTTGCGGCCGGGCGTGTCGGGGCGGGTGGCGAGTTCGGCCACCACCTTGCCGCGCGCCGTCACCTCGACCCGCTTGGCACCGGGCTTGCCGCGCAGCACCGGCTCCAGCATCTTTTCCAGCCCGTCCTTGCCCAGCTTGAAGCCGGGGGTGACGAGCAGTTGGTCATGGGTCGCCTTGAACTGTTCGGCGGTGGGCGTACCGACATAGCCGGTCAGATGCGCCACCGCCGCGCCCGCCGGATAGAAGCGCGCGAAGCCCCGCGTCGGCTGGACGCCGGGCAGCTCGGGCAGGCGGACGCTGACGGCGGCGAACCGTTCCCAGTCGAGCCGCTCGGCGACCTGCACCGGCTGGAACCCGGCGGCATGTTCCAGGTCGAGGCGGATGCGGTTCATCGCCTCGTCGTCCAGCCGCAGGATCTGGCGGAGCAGCGCCAGCACGCGGTCCTTGTCCTCCAGCCGGTCGGGGATGATGTCGACGCGGAAATCGGTGCGGTTGTTGGCAATGGGCAGGCCGTGCCGATCGATCAGCCAGCCGCGACGCGGCGGGATCATCGTCGTGTTGACGCGGTTGCTCTCGGAGAGGAGGTTGTACTTCTCGTTCTGCGCGATCGACAGCCAGGCCATGCGCCCGGCGAGCAGCAGGCCGACGGCCCCCTGCGCCGCGCCCAGCACGAAGGCGCGCCGCGAGAAGCTGTAGGCCTGCGCGGCCTCGGTCATGATCCGGCCGGGGCGATCCATGCTCAGGCCCCTACCTCATTCCGGCCGCGTTTGCGATCGATCCACGCGACCAGGCGCGTCGCCATCGGGAACAGCAGGATGGTGATGGCGATCTGGATGACCAGCGGCGCATCGACCTGCGCGCCGACCGGCACGGCCAGGAAACGCCCCGCGATCAGGCAGAAGGCGATGGCGCCGCTGGCGATCAGCCAGTCCTGCCAGAAGTCGCGGAACACCAGCCGATGCTCGAACAGATCGATCGCCAGCGAGGTCAGCGACCAGAGCAGAACGGCGGAGCCGAGCGGCTGCCCCGATACCAGGTCGTCGAACAGCCCGAGCGGCGCGGCCGCCCACAGGCGCAGCGCAAACCGCGCGACCAGCCGCCAGGCGAGCAGCATCAGCAAGCCCATCGGCGGCTGCAACGGCACGATCGCCACCACCGGCACGATGGCGGTCAGCGAACCGGCCATCACGGTCAGCCACGGCAGCGCACGGGCGCGGGCGGGGGGCAGTCCGGGGTCGAAGGGGTTATAGGCGTCGAGGGTCACGGCCGGGGTGCCGGCGCTGATGGCGGCATCGGCATGAAGGCGCGCTGAACGATCGCGAAATCCAGCGTGTCGGGATGGATGAAGGGACGCGCCACCGCGACGTCGCCGCCATCGGTGAGGACGCGTGCCACCGGAATGTTCGGGGCATAGAGCCCGCCGGTGCCCGAAGTCACGAACAGGTCGCCCTTGCCCAGCCGGACATTGGTGGCCACCGACCGGACGTCGAGCGTGCCGTCCCCACGCCCGACGGCGATGGCGGGCATGCCGTCCCGGGTACGCCGCACGGGCACGATGCTCTCGGGATCGGTCAGCAGCAGGACGCGCGCGGCGGCAGGCCCCGACTCGGTCACGCGCCCGATCAGTCCTTCCGGCCCGCGGACCGCCATGCCGGGCTCCACACCCTGCCAGCGGCCTGCGTTGAGCAGCGCGAAGCGGCGGCCGCTGGCCCCCGTCGAGCTGACCAGCCGTGCCGTCACGACGGTATCGGGCGTACGGTCGCGCACCGCCAGCAGACGCCGCAGGCGGCGATTGTCATGGGCGATGGTCTGCGCCGTCAGCAGGACCTTGCGCGACTGCTCCAGTTCGGCGCGCAGCCGGTCGTTTTCGGAATGGACGAAGAAATAATGGCCGATCGTGTCGGGCACGCTGCTCACCGCGTCCCCGATCGCGACGAACGTGCCCGAGATGGGTGCGGTCACGCTGCCCAGCGTCATGCGCAGGGCGGCAAAGGCGGGCGGGTTGAAGGTCGATGCGACAAGCAGCACCGCACCCACCACCGCACCCGCCACCGCGAGCACATAGGCCAGGAAAGCTCCATATTGCCGCCGTCGCGAGAAACCGGTGCGACGGTCGCGGGCGGGCGCCATGCGCCGGTCCCCTTATGCTGGAGGTTAGCCGTTCAGCAGGACGCCGCGATACATCGGGTCTTCCAGCGCGCGGCCGGTGCCCAGGGCGACGCAGGTCAGCGGGTCTTCCGCCACCGTCACCGGCAGGCCGGTCTCGTCCCGCAGCACCTCGTCCAGCCCTTCGAGCAGCGCGCCGCCGCCGGTCAGGACGATGCCCTGGTCGACGATATCGGCGGCCAATTCGGGCGCAGTGTTTTCCAGGGCGACACGGACGCCCTCGACGATGGTAGCGACCGGCTCGGACAACGCTTCGGCGATCTGGCCCTGGTTGATCTGGATTTCCTTGGGCACCCCGTTGACGAGGTCGCGGCCCTTGATCTGGATCGTCACGCCGATGCCGTCCGCCGGGGGACGCGCAATGCCGACTTCCTGCTTGATCCGCTCGGCAGTGGCTTCGCCGATCAGCAGATTATGGTTGCGGCGAACGTAGGAGACGATCGACTCGTCCATCTTGTCGCCGCCGACGCGGACCGAGGTGGTATAGGCCAGACCCCGGAGCGACAGCACCGCCACTTCGGTCGTGCCGCCGCCGATATCGACGACCATCGAGCCGATCGGCTCGGTGACGGGCATGTCGGCGCCGATCGCGGCGGCCATCGGCTCCTCGATCAGGAAGACCTGGCTCGCGCCCGCGTTCGAGGCGGCGTCGCGGATCGCGCGACGTTCCACCTTGGTCGAACCCGACGGCACGCAGATCACGATCTCGGGCCAGCGCGCGAACTTGCGTGGGCCGTGCACCTTCAGGATGAAGTGCTTGATCATCTGCTCGGCCACGTCGATGTCCGCGATCACGCCGTCGCGAAGCGGGCGGATCGCCTCGATATTGCCCGGCGTCTTGCCCATCATCAGCTTGGCGTCGTCGCCGACCGCCTTTACCCGCTTGATGCCGTTGATCGTCTCGACCGCGACGACGGACGGCTCGTTCAGCACGATGCCGCGTCCGCGGACATAGACCACGGTGTTCGCGGTGCCGAGGTCGATCGCCATGTCTTGCGACATGAATTTCAGGAAGCGGGGAAGGGGCATCGAGGCTTTCGTTCCGTCTGTGGACCGGGTGGGCGTGGACTCATATCCCGAACCGCCGCCAAGAGCCGTCACAGGCGCCTGCACCGTCATTTGCGGGGTCGCGGGATGCCGTCGCTTGGGCTAGGGTTTGCCGCATGTCAATACGGCGTCTGCCTCCGCATCTCGTCAATCGTATCGCCGCCGGTGAAGTGGTCGAAAGGCCCGCCAGTGCGTTGAAGGAACTGGTCGAAAATTCGATCGATGCGGGGGCCACCCGGATCGCGGTCGCGCTGGGTCAGGGCGGGCTCAGCCGGATCGAGGTCGCCGATGACGGATGCGGCATGTCGGCGGAGGACATGGCCCTAGCGCTGGAGCGGCATTGCACGTCCAAGCTGCCCGACGAGGCGATCGAATCCGTCGTAACCCTCGGATTTCGCGGCGAAGCCTTGCCTTCGATCGCCAGCGTCGCGCGGGTCACGATCGAAAGTCGCCCGGCGGGGCGTGATGGCTGGAGCCGTGTCGTCGACAATGGCGAGGTGCTGCGCGACGGCCCCGCCGCGGTGCCGCCGGGCACGCGGATCGTGGTGGAGGACCTGTTCGCGCGGGTCCCCGCCCGCCGCAAATTCCTGCGTTCGCCGCGATCCGAATATGCCGCCTGCCTCGACATGGTGCGCCGCCTGGCCATGGCCCGGCCCGACATCGCCTTCACGCTGGAGCATGACGGCAGGCGGGCACTGACCGTGCCGGGCGGCGAGGAGCGACCGGGGCGAGTCGCGGGGCTGACCGACCGCGCGCTGGCGGAGAATTCGGTCGCGATCGACTGGGTCCGTGATTCGGTGACGCTGGGCGGCGTCGCCAGCCTGCCGACCTTCAACCGGGGCATTGCCGACCATCAATATCTGTTCGTCAATGGACGACCGGTGCGCGATCGGCTGCTGATGGGCGCCATTCGCGGCGCCTATGCCGAGATGCTGCCGCGCGATCGCCATGCCGTCGTCGCGCTGTTCCTCGACCTGCCGCCGAGCGAGGTCGATGTGAACGTCCACCCGGCCAAGACCGAGGTCCGCTTCCGCGACCCCGCCCTGATCCGGGGCATGATCGTCTCGGGGCTCCGCCGCGCGCTGGACGAGGCGGGGCATCGCAGCGTGCAGCGGCCCGCCGAGTCCGCGCTCGCCATGTGGCAGACGGAGAGCGTCGGGGCTGCCCCAGCGGCTGCGATGCCGCCCGCTGACGACTGGACCCCCGCCGGTCCGGAAACACGGGTGATGGAGCGCCCGTCGCTCTTCGCGCCGCGCCCCGGCTTTTCGGCCCCCCCGCCGCTGGCCCGCGCCGAAGCCGCCTTCACGCTGCCGCCCGAGGTCCGGCAATTCCCGATGGGCGTCGCGCGCGGACAGGTCGCCAAGACCTATATCGTTGCGGAAGCGGAAGACGGGCTGGTCCTGGTCGACCAGCATGCCGCGCATGAGCGACTGGTGCTGGAGCGGATGCGCGCGGCGCTGACCGGCGGGCGGGTGGCGTCGCAGGCGATGCTGATCCCGGAAGTGGTCGAACTGGACGAACCCGCCTGCGACCGGCTGGAGGCGCGAATGGAGGAACTGGCCGAGTTCGGGCTGGACCTCGAACGCTTCGGCCCGACCGCGATGCTGGTGCGCTCGACCCCCGCATTGCTGGGGCAGAGCGACCCCAAGGGGCTGGTGTCCGACCTGGCCGATGAACTGGCGGCGTTCGACCAGGCGCTTTCCTTGCGCGAACGACTGGATCATGTCGCCGCGACCATGGCCTGCCACGGCTCGGTCCGCGCGGGCCGCATCCTGTCGGTTGCCGAGATGAATGCGCTGCTCCGCGAGATGGAGGTCACTCCGCATTCCGGCCAGTGCAACCATGGTCGCCCGACCTGGGTGAAGTTGCAACATGGCGATATCGAGAAGCTGTTCGGGCGGAAGTGACAGCCTTTTTGCGGCATGCCGAAACGGAAGATGCCCTTGAAGGAGGAATGACGCCATTGTCGATCGGGGCCGTATCCGAGCCTGACAGATGGCATCATCCAACGCTTGGGAGGGAGCAGGGATGAACGATCACGCCATATCCCGCTATGTCGCAGCATGGACGACATCGGCATGGGGCGATGATGCGTCGCTGGCATGGAAGATTGTCCCGTACGCCGAAATTATGGTTGCTCGGCGAATGGAGCATCTTGGCGATGGATATCTGCGGCATGACGGATTTCTGGCCCACCGTACCGCGAACGTCGAATCGGGGGTGACGCTGAAGGGGGTCGGGATCATCGGTCCGCATTGCCAGGTCGCGACCGGCTGCTATCTGCGAGGCGGTGTCTATCTCGCGGCAAATTGTACGCTTGGCCCCCATTGTGAGGTCAAGAACAGTTTTATATTCGATGGTGCGGCGTTGGCCCATCTCAACTTCGTCGGCGACTCCATTGTCGGGGCGGGCGTCAATATCGAAGCGGGCGCGGTGGTCGCCAATCATCGCAACGAGCTAACCGACAAAATCATCCGTATCGCCGTACCTTCGGGTGTGATCAATACGGGCGTCACAAAATTCGGTGCGTTGATCGGTGACGGGGTTAGGATTGGCGCGAATGCCGTCATTGCCCCCGGTGCGCTGCTTCGGCCGGGTACGGTCGTGGGGCGGTTGGAGTTGGTCGACCAATATCATGGCGGATCGCATGCGGCCCCCTCTATCGCCGATATTGTCCGGCAAGCCGAATGAGTATCGAGGCGTTGATCGGGCTTTGCATGATCGCTCGAACCAACACGTAAATCGGCGATAAACCGAGCCTCTTTGGCGACGAACCGAGAAAAATTCGCTCCATGCGTTCATCGTAACGCAACTTTTACACGGTGCTGTCTATTATCGGTCCCAAGAAGAGCTTGGACAGTTTTTTCTATGAAGCACATCATGCCACTCATCTTCGCGCTGATTCCGCTGGCCGCTGTCGTCAGCGCCTGCGTCGCCTGTCCCTGAGGTCATCCGCGCGCGGTATAGGCGCGCACCAGATTTTTGTCTCCCAGGACGCGAAAAGGGCCGCCCGGTCATACCGGACGGCCCTTTCTTTATCGGCGGAAGGCCGAAGCGCTGGGGATTAACCCTGCGCTTCTTCTTCCTGCTCCGGCTGAACCTCGGCGGTGGCGCCGGGCTCTGCATTGGGATCGTAATCCTCGGTGAAGCCGGCTTCGTCACGCTCGAACATCGACGACATCACGTCGACGCCCTGCGCCTGCATCTCGGCCTCTTCCGGCGAGCGGGCGACGTTGACCTTGACGGTCACGGCCACTTCCGGGTGAAGCGCGACGCGCACGTCGTACAGGCCGATCGCCTTGATCGGACGGTCGAGCACGATCTGGCCCTTGTTGACCTTGTGGCCATCGGCGACCAGCGCGTCGACCAGATCGCGAACCGCGACCGAGCCATAGAGCTGACCGACGTTCGACGCCTGACGGATCAGGGTCACGGTCACGTTGTCGAAAGTCTTCGCCTCGACCTCGGCCTCGGCGCGACGGTTCGCGTTCTCGGCTTCGATGCGGGCGCGGTTGGCCTCGAACACCTTCTTGTTGGCTTCGTTGGCGCGCAGCGCCTTCTTGCGCGGCAGCAGGAAGTTACGGGCGTAGCCGTCCTTCACCGAAACCACGTCGCCGATGGCACCGAGCTTCTCGACGCGCTCAAGCAGAATAACGTTCATCTGTAAGACCCCTTACTTCACGACGTAGGGCAGGAGGCCCAGATGACGCGCACGCTTGATGGCCTGGGCCAGCTCGCGCTGCTTCTTGGCCGACACGCTGGTGATGCGCGACGGCACGATCTTGCCGCGCTCGGACACGAAGCCCTGCAGCAGACGGACGTCCTTATAGTCGATCCGGGGCGCGTCCTTCGCGGAGAAGGGGCAGCTCTTGCGGCGACGGAAAAACGGGCGGGCCATTATGCGGCTTCCTCTTCACGATCACGACGGGGGCGGTCAGCGCGGTCGGGGCGTTCGCCACGATCGGCACGACGCTCACGGTCGCGCTCCTGCTTGCGCATCATCACCGAGGGGCCTTCTTCATGGCCGTCCACCTTGACGGTCATGTAGCGGATCACGTCTTCGTTGATCTGGGTCTGGCGCTCCAGCTCGGCAACGACGCCCGCGGGCGCGTCGATCTCGAGCATCACGTAATGCGCCTTGCGGTTCTTGGCGATCTTGTACGCCAGCGAACGCAGGCCCCAGGTCTCGGTCTTCACGACCTTGCCCTGATTGTCCTCGACGATCTTCGTGGCGGCTTCCGCCAGCGCGTCCACCTGCGCCTGTGCCAGATCCTGGCGCGCAAGGAACACGTGCTCGTAAAGAGCCATGCAGCTTACCTTATGTTGGCCGATCGCTGACGCCCACCCCATGTGGTGCGCCCCTCCGGCTGTCTTCCATACTTCAATACCGTCACGCCAAAATGGCATGAGGGCGGGTGAAGCAGGTGCTTCCCGCCCAATGGTGCGCTGGCTCATAGCGGATCGCGGGCAAAAGGCAAGCGGGGAAGATGGCGCGCACTTGCCAGCGGCGGGCGACCTTTCTACCGCGCGGGCCATCCACTTACGCTTTGATGGCAGATAAGACATATGCGTGCATTCATCTTTCCGGGCCAGGGCAGCCAGGCCGTCGGCATGGGCAAGGCGCTGGCCGAGGCGAGCGCGATCGCTCGCGAGGTGTTCCAGGAGGTCGACGAGGCGCTGGGCCAGAATCTCTATCGCCTGATGGTCGAAGGCCCCGCCGATGAGCTGACCCTGACCGAAAATGCGCAGCCCGCGATCATGGCGAACGCCATCGCGACGCTGCGCGTGCTGGAGAGGGAAGGCGGCGTCCGCCTGGCGGAAAAGGCCGACTTCGTCGCGGGCCATTCGCTCGGCGAATATACGGCGCTGTGCGCGGCGGATGCGCTGGATATCGCGACGACCGCGCGGCTGCTGAAGCTGCGTGGGCGGGCGATGCAGGCGGCGGTGCCGGTGGGCGAGGGCGCGATGGCGGCTTTGCTCGGCGCGGACCTGGACAAGGCAAAGGCCATCGCGGGCGCGGCGGTCGATTCGATCCTGGCCGAGGGTGGCGGCGAACTGGTCTGCACGGTCGCCAACGACAATGACCCGTCGCAGGTGGTGATCTCGGGCCACCGCGCGGCGATCGAGAAGGCGGTGGCGCTGGCCAAGGACCTGGGCGCCAAGCGCGCCGTCCTGTTGCCGGTGTCCGCGCCGTTCCACTGCCCGCTGATGCAACCCGCCGCCGATGCGATGGAGGCAGCGCTTGCCGAAGCGACGATCCGGGCGCCGCTGGCGCCGGTCTATGCCAATGTCGAGGCGGCGCCGGTCGCCGATCCGGGCGCGATCCGCGCGCTACTGGTGGCGCAGGTGACGGGCATGGTCCGCTGGCGCGAATCGGTGCTGGCGATGCAGGATGCGGGCGTGGCGAATTTCGTCGAATTCGGCGGCAAGGTCCTCGCCCCGATGGTCAAGCGGATCGCGCCGGACTGCGAGGCGGTCAGCGTCGTGACGATGGACGATATCGAGGGGCTGCTGGCGAAGCTTTGATTTCGCGCGGAGACGCGGAGGCGCGGAGATGCGGGATATAGACGAGATCAGTGGAGCCGTTCTCGACGTGGCGTTGCATATGCACCGCGACTTGGGGCCGGGGTTGCTGGAAAGCGTCTATGAAACCGTTCTGGCGGGCAAGCTGGACCGGATGGGTTTCAGGGTCGCCCGTCAGCGTCCAGTAGACATTCATTTCGACGGCATGACCTTCGATGCCGCTTTCCGTATCGATCTCCTCGTTGATGAGCGTTTGCTCGTCGAAATCAAATCGGTTGAGCGGCTGACCGCCGCTCATGCCAAGCAGCTGCTGACCTATTTGAGGCTGACCGGCCAGCCGGTCGGTTTGCTGATCAACTTTGGCGGCGCAACGCTGAGAGAAGGGGTGCGACGGATCGTCAATTCCCACACTCCCTCCGCGTCTCCGCGTCTCCGCGTGAACCAAAGAATCGGAGAATAAGCATGTTCGACCTGACAGGAATGACCGCCCTCGTGACCGGCGCATCGGGTGGGCTCGGCTCGGCGGTGGCGAAGGCGCTGGCGGCGCAGGGGGCGAAGCTGGCGCTGTCCGGCTCCAATATCGACAAGCTGGAGGCATTTCGCGCCGAACTGGGCGGCGATCATGTCGCGGTGCCGTGCAACCTGTCCGACCCCGTCGCGGTCGACGCGCTGATCCCGCAGGCGGTGGAAGCGCTGGGCGGCAAGATCGACATCCTGGTCAACAATGCGGGCGTCACGCGCGACAACCTGACCATGCGGATGAAGGACGAGGAGTGGGATCAGGTGATCCGCGTCAATCTGGAGGCCGCGTTCCGTTTGATCCGCGCCGCCGCCAAGCCGATGATGAAGGCGCGTTTCGGTCGTATCATCTCGATCACCTCGGTCGTCGGTGCCACCGGCAATCCGGGGCAGGCGAACTATGCCGCATCGAAGGCGGGCCTTGTCGGCATGTCCAAGGCGGTGGCCCAGGAACTGGCCAGCCGCAACATCACCGTCAACTGCGTCGCGCCGGGCTTCATGCGCTCGGCGATGACCGACGTGCTGCCCGAGGCGCAGAAGGCCGCACTGCTCACCCGCATTCCGGCGGGCGATCTGGGCAAGGGCGAGGATATCGGCGCCGCCGTCGTCTATCTGGCGTCCAAGGAAGCGGGCTATGTCACCGGCCAGACGCTGCACGTCAATGGCGGCATGGCGATGCTGTAAAAGGCGTATTTGCCACGAATGATCCTATCCTGGTCCAAGTCCGTCGCCGGACGGGCTTGCCAGACATGGGCGCGCGTTCTACGTGCGTTCAGCAAGTATCAACCCCCGATGAATTACGAGAAGGGATTACCATGAGCGAGACCGCCGACCGCGTGAAGAAGATCGTCGTCGAGCATCTCGGCGTCGAAGCCGACAAGGTGACCGAGGACGCGAGCTTCATCGACGACCTCGGTGCCGACAGCCTCGACATCGTCGAGCTCGTCATGGCGTTCGAGGAAGAGTTCGGTGTCGAAATCCCGGACGATGCCGCCGAGAAGATCACGACCGTCAAGGACGCGATCACCTATATCGACGAGAACAAGGCCTAATTCCGGGGCCACTCGGCCTGCGTGATCCGCAGGCCGAACGGGCCGTCAGGCCAGGTTGCAAGCGGCTCCCCGATCCCGACTAGCGGGCGGGGAGCCGTTTTCGTTATGGAATGGAGTGGAATATGCGGCGCGTCGTCGTAACCGGATTGGGTCTTGTCACGCCGTTGGGCGCGGATGTGGAAACGGCCTGGGCCAATCTGATCGCTGGCAAGTCCGGCGCGGGAACGATCACCCGCTTCGATACCACGGGGCAGAAATGCACCATCGCGTGCGAGGTGAAGCCCAAGGATCATGAATATGGCTTCGACCCCGACAAACGCGTCGACCATAAGGTCCAGCGTCAGGTGGATCCCTTCATCGTCTATGGCATCGACGCCGCCGGACAGGCGCTGGAAGATGCGGGCCTGACCGAGATGGACGAGGCGACGAAGCTGCGCGCGGGCGTGTCGATCGGCTCGGGCATCGGCGGTCTGCCGGGTATCGAGATCGAGTCGGTCAACCTGCATGAGCGCGGTCCTGGCCGGGTCAGCCCGCATTTCGTCCATGGTCGCCTGATCAACCTGATCTCGGGCCAGGTCAGCATCAAATATGGCCTGATGGGCCCGAACCATGCGGTCGTCACCGCCTGCTCGACCGGCGCGCATTCGATCGGCGATGCGGCGCGGATGATCCGCGACGACGATGCCGACATCATGCTGGCGGGTGGTGCGGAGAGCACGATCAACCCGCTGGGCGTGGCGGGCTTTGCCCAGGCGCGCGCGCTCAACATGAGCATGAACGACCGTCCGACCGAGGCGAGCCGCCCCTATGACAAGGGCCGCGACGGCTTCGTGATGGGCGAGGGCGCGGGCGTGGTCGTGCTCGAGGAATATGAGCACGCCAAGGCGCGCGGCGCGAAGATCTATGCCGAGGTTGTCGGCTATGGCCTGTCGGGCGACGCCTATCACGTCACCGCGCCGCATCCCGAGGGCAAGGGCGCGGAGAATGCGATGCGCATGGCGCTGCGCAAGGCGGGCATGGAGCCGTCGGACATCGACTATATCAACGCGCATGGCACCTCGACCATGGCCGATACGATCGAACTGGCCGCGGCCAAGCGCGTGTTCGGCGACGACCTGTCGGGCGCGTCCATGTCGAGCACCAAATCGGCGATCGGCCATCTGCTGGGCGGGGCCGGTGCGGTGGAGAGCATCTTCTGCATCCTGGCGCTGCGCGACCAGATCGTGCCGCCGACGCTGAACCTCGACAACCCGGACGAGGGGACCGAAGGCGTCGACCTGGTCCCGCACAAGGCCAGGAAGCGGGAGGTGAAGGCGGTGTTGAACAACTCGTTCGGCTTCGGCGGGACCAATGCCTCACTGGTGATGAAGGCGATCTAAACGTCACTTGCCGTTCGGACGGGGCGGTTGTGTTGCCAAGGGACGCGGGCGAGTTCCGGACTTGCACCTCGACTCCGCTCAGGGCGAACGGAGGACAGGCTTTATAAAGAACGACCCCGGCGACGTCCGGGTCCGGTTGCAATCTGGATCAAGCCGCGCCATCGGCCTGACACGCAAGCGGACCCGGATCGTCGCCGGGGTCGTTCCATGTCGGGGGCCCAGCGCCCTAGTCAAAACCGGGTGAGATATGCGCAAGGTCGGCTGTATCGGATTGCTGCTGGGGCTGATCGGCATCGCCGTCTTCGCCTGGGTCGCACATGACTGGGCGGGCAGCGGCCCGGCGGCCAAGCCGCTCGCAGTCGTCGTGCCCGAGGGGGCGAGCCTGGCGCGCGCCGCGAACGAACTGGAAAAGGCCGGAGCGATCCGTTCGGCCAGCCGGTTCCGGCTCTATGCGCGGGTGTTTGGCGGCGGCGGAGCGATCAGGGCGGGCGAATATGCCATTCCCGAACGGGCCAGCGCCTCGGACGTGTTGACGCTGCTTCAGGACGGCAAGGTCCGCCAGCGGCTGGTTCCCGTGCCGGAAGGCTATCCCTCGGTGCTGGTCCACGACGCGTTGCTGCGCGCCGATGGCCTGACCGGCGATGTGCCCGTTCCCGCCGAGGGTTCGATCCTGCCCGACAGCTATGCCTATCAGAAGGGCGACACCCGCGCTTCGGTGGTCGGGCGGATGCAGAAGGCGATGAAGGATTATCTCGCCAAGGCCTGGGCGAACCGCAAGCCCGGCATCGCGGTTACCTCGCCCGAACAGGCCATCATCCTGGCCTCGATCGTCGAAAAGGAAACCGGCAAGCCATCCGAGCGGCGTACCGTCGCGGCGGTTTATGGCAATCGTCTGCGCATCGGCATGCCGCTTCAGGCGGATCCGACCGTGATCTATCCGATCACCAAAGGGCGTCCGCTCGGCCGCCGCATCCTGCGGTCCGAACTCCATGCGAAGAACGGCTACAACACCTATGCCAGCCCCGGCCTGCCGGTCGGGCCGATCGCCAATCCCGGCCGCGCCTCGATCGACGCGGTGCTGGACCCGGCGGACAGCAAGGCGCTGTATTTCGTGGCCGACGGATCGGGTGGCCATGTCTTTGCCGACACGCTGGCGGAGCATAACGCCAATGTGCGCAAATGGTACGCGATCCGCCGCCAGCGCGGGGAAATGTAAGGTTCGCCACTCGCCGCGCAGCCCTTTGCCGTTGAGGACCGAACAGGCAGTGGAAAAGCGGCCGCCAAGACCGCGCTGTCGGCACTTCACGCTTGCCAGACGTGATCGCGGCGGACGCTGACCGGTCCTCCCATCTCCGATGGGGAGGGGGACTATCGCGTCAGCGATGGTGGAGGGGTGTGGCCCGGACTTTCAGCAAGGGCTGGCGGGAGTGGCAGTCCCACCGCCCCTCCACCACCCGGCTGCGCCGGGCGGACCTCCTCCCCAAGCAAAGCTTGGGGAGGATTGGGGGTTAGCCGCGCAGTGCAGCCGCCGCGCGCGCCTTGGCTTCGACATCGGCCATCGACCCGCCCGTTACCCAGCTACCGCCGACGCACAGCACGCGGTCGAAGGCCAGCCAGTCGGGCGCGCTCGCCTCGGTGATGCCGCCGGTCGGGCAGAAGCGCGCCTGGTAGAAGGGCGCGGCCAGCGCCTTCAACGCCTTCAGCCCGCCGCTCGTCTCGGCCGGGAAGAACTTGAAATGGGTCAGGCCCAGATCGAGCCCGCGCATGATGTCGCCCGCATTGGCGATGCCGGGCAGATAGGGGATGCCGCTCTCGATCACTGCCGCACCCAGCCGGTCGGTCAGGCCCGGCGAGACGATGAACTCCGCGCCCGCATCCGCCACGTCGCGGAGCTGCTGCTCGTTGACGACGGTGCCTGCGCCGACGATCGCGCCGGGGACCTTCTTCATCTCGGCCATGGCCTCCAGCGCGGCGGGGGTGCGCAGCGTCACCTCCAGCACCTTCAGGCCACCCGCGACCAGTGCCTCGGCGAGAGGCTTGGCGGTGGCGGCATCGTCGATGACCAGCACGGGGATGACCGCGCTGGTGCGCATGATGGTGGCGATGTCGGTCATGTATGCTCCTGTGCGAAGGCCGCGGCCGCGCCGAACAGGCCGGGCTGGGGATGGGTGATGAGCTTGACGGGGATGCGCGCCATCAGCGACTGGAAGCGCCCCTTGGCGACGAAGCGCTGGTCGAAGCCCGAGCGCAGCAGCTTGTCCTTGATGCGATAGCCCAGGCCGCCCGCGATCACGACGGTCTTGGCCCCCTGCGCCAGCGCGAAGTCGCCCGCGACCGCGCCCAGCGCCAGGCAGAAACGGTCGAGCGCGGCGAGCGCGATCGAATCAGTGCCGTCCAGCGCCTCGGTCCAGATTTCGCGGTCGTCGCGGCTGGGCACCGCGCGGCCCTCCAGCGAGGCGAGCGTCTCATAGATGGCAATGATGCCGGGCCCCGAGCAGATCCGCTCGCACGACACGCGGGTATAGGTGCGGCGCAGGCGCTTCAGGATCGCATCCTCGATCCCGTCCAGTGGGGCATAATCCATATGCCCGCCTTCGGTTTCGATGACATGGTAACGCTGGGGCGTCATGAGCACCTGTGCGACGCCAAGGCCCGTGCCGGGGCCGCAGACGGTGACGACGCCGTTGTCCGTCATCGGCTCCTCGGGGCCGCAGATGTGGAGGAAGTTCTCCTCCGGCACCTGCGCCACGGCATGGCCGACCGCGCCGAAATCGTTGATGACGGTATAGACGTCCGCACCCAGCCGCTCGGGGACCAGCGAGGGGCGGATGACCCAGGGATTGTTGGTCATGCGGATCACGTCGCCGGTGATCGGCGAGGCGATGGCGAGCGACGCCGCCTTGGGCAGCGGGCGGCCCAGATGCGCCCCGAACGCTTGCCACGCGGTCTGGAGCGAGGCGTGCTCGGCGGTCTTCTGCGTGCAGGGCTCGCCCAGCTTGACGACGCGCCCGTCCTCGACCTCGGCGATCGCGAAGCGCGCATGCGTGCCCCCGATGTCGACGGCAACGATTTCCATGATGTCCTCCCCTGAACTCTTACAGGCCCGCGCCGGCCAGAACCGGCGACGCGCCCTTTTCGGCTTCGTCGGCGGCCTGGCGGAACAGCGCGAACAATTCGCGGCCCATGCCCTGAACCGGGGCAGGCGTCTCGGCCAACTGGCGCGAGGCCCATTCGGCCGGATCGACCAGCGCGTTCAGCGTCCCCTCGACCGCGTCCAGCCGGACGATGTCGCCATCGCGGATCAGGCCGATCGCACCGCCGCCAATCGCCTCGGGGCTGAGATGGATGGCGCAGGGCACCTTGCCGCTCGCCCCCGACATGCGGCCATCGGTGACCAGCGCCACCTTGAAGCCCCGGTTCTGGAGCACGCCCAGCGGCGGGGTCAGCTTGTGGAGTTCGGGCATGCCGTTGGCCTTGGGGCCCTGGAAGCGGACCACGACGACCACGTCGCGTTCCAGCTCGCCCGCCTTGAACGCGGCCTGGACCTCCGACTGGTCGGAGAAGACGCGGGCAGGGGCCTCGATGACCCAGCGCTCGCGCTCGACCGCCGACACCTTGATGCAGGCGCGGCCCAGATTGCCCGACAGGATGCGCATGCCCCCATCGGTCGAGAAGGGCGCGGCGGCGGGGCGCAGGATCGTCTCGTCGCCGCTGTCGCCGACCGGGGTCCAGGCCAGCTTGTCGTCCGCGATCACGGCGGTCTGGCCATAGTCCGACAGATCCTTGCCCGCGACGGTCAGGATGTCACGATGGAGCAGCCCCGCCGACAGGAGTTCGCGGATCACATAGGGCATGCCGCCCGCCGCCTCGAACCCGTTCACGTCCGCCGAGCCATTGGGATAGACCCGCGCGATCAGCGGAACGGCGGCGGAGAGGCGATCCATATCCTCCCAGTCGATGACGATCCCCGCCGCGCGCGCGATGGCGGGCAGGTGGATCAAATGGTTGGTCGAGCCGCCGGTCGCGAGCAGGCCGACCGCCGCGTTGACGATCGCCTTTTCATCGACACAGCGCCCCAGCGGCCGGTAATCCTCGCCCCGCTGTCCGATCGCGGCCAGCCGGTGGACGGCGGCGCGGCTGAGTTCCTGGCGTAGCTTGGTGCCCGGATTGACGAAGGCGGCGCCCGGCATGTGCAGGCCCATCACCTCCATCATCATCTGGTTGGTGTTGGCGGTGCCGTAGAAGGTGCAGGTGCCCTTGCTATGATAGGCGGCGATCTCGGCGTCGAGCAGTTCGTCGCGTCCCGCCTTGCCCTCGGCAAAGGCTTCGCGGACGGCGGCCTTCTGCTTGTTGGGCAGGCCGGTCGGCATCGGGCCGCCGGGCACCAGGATCATCGGCAGATGGCCGAAGCGCAGTGCGCCCATCAGCAGGCCCGGCACGATCTTGTCGCAGATGCCGAGCAGCGCGGCCCCCTCGAAGGTGCCGTGGGACAGCGCGACCGCCGTCGACAGCGCGATGGTGTCGCGGCTGAACAGCGACAATTCCATGCCAGCGTAACCTTGCGTCACGCCGTCGCACATGGCGGGCACGCCGCCCGCCACCTGCGCGGTCGCGCCGACCTCGCGCGCCCACACCTTCATCAGTTCGGGATAGCGATAATAGACGGCATGCGCCGACAGCATGTCGTTATAGGCCGACACGATGCCGATATTCATGCCGCGATCCGCCTTCATGGCGTCGCGGTCCTCCTCGGTCCCGGCATAGGCATGGGCGAGGTTGGCGCAGCCCAGATTGGGGCGGCGCACCGCCGTTTCGGCCTCTCGCGCGATCAGGTCGAGATAGGCCTGGCGTCCGGGCTTCGAGCGTTCGATGACCCGGTCGGTGACGGCCGAGACGGCGGCGTTCAGGCTCATTGCTCGCTCCAGTGGATGTCGATCGGCAGTTCGACCTCGGCCAGCACGCGACCGATCGGATAGGGCGACGACGCGCCTTGCTTGATCGCGTCCTCGAGCACCTTCTTCTTGGCCGGACCCGAAATGGCGATCATGATCGAGCGCGCCGAGACGATCCCGGCGCGGCTGAGCGTCACCCGCGCGACGGGGGCTTCGGGGGGCAGCGGATCGGGCATGACGCCCAGCGCGCGGCGTTCCTTCGGCCCGTTGAGCGCCTCGTCATAGTCCGGGCCGGGGAAGATCGAGGCGGTATGCCCGTCGCCGCCCACGCCCAGCAGCACCAGATCGAGCGGCCAGTGCAGATCCTGCATCAGCGCATCGGCCGAGCGGCCCGCGGCCTTATAATCCTCGGTCGCCTGCGGCACGATCGGCATCACCCGCGCACCCTTGGGCAGGAAGATCTTGCCGATCATGGTGACGTTGGACAGTGGATCGCCCAGCGGCACGATCCGCTCGTCGGCGGGCACGATCGTCACCCGCTTCCAGTCCAGCTTGGCCTTGGCCAGCTTCTCATAGACCGGGATCGGCGTCTTGCCGCCCGACAGCGCGATCACCGCCGCGCCGCGCGCCTCGATCGCGCTTTCGATGATGAACTGGATGTCGCCCGCCAGCGCGTCCGCCATTTCGGTGGTGTCTTCATAATCCCACCATTCGATTTCGTCGGTCATGTCATCCTGTCCTGAAATATTTCGGGGCAGGGCCGGTCCGCAGTTTCCAGCGAACGGCCCCTGCCGATCATCGCACGCCGTTCAGGCGCGTATGTCAGTCGTCCTGCCAGGTCACGCCGTCGCGCTCGGTCAGCGCAATCGCGGCGGACGGGCCCCAGCTACCGCTGGGATAGGATTTGGGCTTCACATCGGCGGCGTCCCAACCGGCCCGGATCGCATCGATCCAGGTCCATTGCGCCTCCACCTCGTCACGGCGGACGAACAGCGTCTGGTCGCCCTCGATCAGGTCGAGCAGCAGCCGCTCATAGGCGATGCGGCGGCGGGTGCCGGCGAACTCGGCGTCGAGCGACAGGTTCAGCGGCACTTCGCGCAGGCGCAGGCCCTCGCGGTCGAGGCCTGGCTCCTTCGCCATCACTAGCAACTGGATATATTCCTCCGGTTGCAGGCGGATGATCAGCGTGTTGGGCTGAAGGATGCCACCGCGCCCCGCGAACATCGAGTGCGGGACGGGCTTGAACTGGATCGCGATCTCGGAGCGCCGCGCGGCCATGCGCTTGCCGGTGCGCAGATAGAAGGGCACGCCCTGCCAGCGCCAATTGTCGACATGCGCCTTGATCGCGACGAAGGTCTCGGTCTTGGAGGGCTTGCCCAGTTCGTCGGCATAGGAGCCGACGATCTTGCCGCCGACCGCACCGTCCGAATATTGGCCGGTGACGGTGTTGTGCGGCACTTCCTCCGGCGTCATCAGGCGCAGCGAGCGGAAGACCTTGGCCTTCTCGTCGCGGATCGCGGTGCCGTCATAGCGGGCGGGCGGCTCCATCGCGATGAGGGCGAGGAGTTGCAGGATATGGTTCTGCACCATGTCGCGCAGCGCGCCCGCGCCTTCATAATAGCCCGCGCGATCCTCCAGCCCGACCGTCTCGGCGATGGTGATCTGCACATTGTCGATGCCGTGCGCGTTCCAGATCGGCTCGAAGAAGAAATTGCCGAAACGCAGCGCCAGGATGTTCTGGACGGTTTCCTTGCCCAGATAATGGTCGATGCGGAAGGTCCGCTCCTCGGGGAAGCCGAACGCCACCGCGTCGTTGATCTCCTTCGACGAGGCGAGGTCGTAGCCGAGCGGCTTTTCCAGGCCGATTCGCACCGTCTCGCCCGCCAGGCCGACCGATTCGAGGCCCTTGATGGTCGATTCGAACAGGCTGGGCGCGGTCGACAGATAGATGGCAAGACCGTTGGATACGTCGCCGACCTTCTCCGCCAGTGCCGGAAAACCCTCGGTCGAGGAGGCGTCCAGCGACTGATACTGCAATCGATTTAAGAAGCTGGCAATTTTTTCGCCGTCCTTGCGGTCGTCCGGCAGGAAGGTGTCGAGCGCCTTCTCCGCGAATTCCCGGAAGCTGGCGTCGTCATGGTCGGAGCGGGCGGTGCCGGTGATCGTCAGTTCCTCGGGCAGCAGGCCGTCGGAGTGAAGATTGAACAGCGATGGCAGCAACATACGCTGCGACAGGTCGCCGGTCGCGCCGAACAGCAGCAGCTTGCCAACGGGATTGCGCGTCATGACGTCTCCTTAGAGGACGAGGCCGGCGGTCGGATCGAGCCCGGCCATGATGTTCAGATTCTGCACCGCCGCTCCCCCGGCACCCTTGCCCAGATTGTCGAGCGTGGCGATCAGTCGAGCCTGACCCGTGGCGGCATTCCCACACAGGCGCAAGGTCATCCGGTCGGTACGGGCATTTTCCTCGATATTCACCGCCGCGACGTCGCCTGGCGCGAAGCTTACCACCCGGCCATCGGCATAGGCGTCGGCCAGCACCGCCGCGACCGTCTCCAGCGTCGGCGCGCCGGGCAGGGCATGAAGGGGCAGCGGCACCTCCACCACCATGCCGCGATAGGTATCGACCACGGCCGGGGCGAAGATCGGGGCGTGGGTCAGGCCCGAATGGCGCTGCATCTCCGGCGCATGCTTATGCGCCAGCGACAGGCCATAGGGGCGAAAGGCGCGGTTGGTGGCGCTTTCATATTCGGCGATCATCGCCTTGCCGCCGCCCGAATAGCCCGAGGCGGCGTTGACCGATATCGGCCAGTCCGCCGGAACGATCCCGGCGCGGACCAGCGGACGGACGAGCGCCAGGAAACCCGTCGGGTAGCAGCCGGGATTGGAGACGAACCGCGCCTCGGCGATCCGCTCCGCCTGGTCGGGCTCCAGTTCGGCGAAGCCATAGACCCAGTCGGGCGCGGTACGGTGGGCGGTGGAGGCATCCACCACGCGCGTCCGGTCGTTGGCGATCAGCGAAACGGCTTCGCGCGCGGCATCGTCGGGCAGGCAGAGGATGACGAAATCGGCATCGTTGATCGCCTCGCGCCGGGCATCCGCGTCCTTGCGGCGGTCATCGGGCAGGGTCAGGATCGACAGGTCGGGACGACCGGCCAGCCGGTCGGCGATCTCCAGCCCGGTCGTGCCCGCTCCGCCATCGATGAAAACCGTCTTCGTCACTGTACCCGCTCCAGCCCATCGGCATCGCAATAGCCGACCAGCCCCATATGCGTCGCGATCCCCCAAGCCTGACCGCCCGCGATTTCCAGAACCTCGAACCTCTCGCCCGAGGTCAATTCCGCCAGCACCGTGCTGTCAGACCGGCGGCCTTCGCGCAAGGTGAGCGGAACTTTGGTGGTGTAAAGCAATGGCGCGGCATAGTGGGGCGCGAACACGTATTCGGCGAGCCGCACATCGGCCAGATCGGCGCGGACCGCATGGGTGCGCGGGTCGAGTTCTGTGCGGCGACCCTGCAACGAAAAACTCTTACGCGCTGGCTCGCTGGAGGCCGGGGGCGTCGCCAGCGCCGATGAAATGTCCGAATTCTTCAAGAAAGTCCGCCCCTTCAGGTGTCCTGGCGACAAAGATGTTACGCTTGTCGCTATCATCGCGTTGGCGGCGCAGATAGCCCAGCGTTCCTAGTCTATTCAAGGCGCGGGTGACGACGGGTTTCGAGACGTTCAAAGCACGCGCCAAACCGCGCACGGTATGGGGGCCCGGGCGAAGGTAGACGACCAGCAGCAAGGCCATCTGCCGATTGGTCAGGTCGGGCTCGCCCGAACGGACATAATCGACCAGGGCGCTCATCCAGGCCAACAGCGACTGAGCTTCGTGTGGGTGGGACACGGGTGGCGATTCCAATAGCTGAGCCGGGCTTTGCCGGGCGTTGTTTCGAAGTCATAACGCCCTTTATCGGTGGTGGTTTCCACTGATGTTCCGTGAAGGTCATCAACCTGAGTCAGGGGATTCCCATTCCTCCCTGAACTTGCTCGGGGTGGTGGATGGGCAGGGCCGGTCGGACTTGCCCTCCCAACCATCGCTGGCGCGAGGGTCCTGCTCCTCAAGCTGGCTTGGGGGGAATGGGCTACCGATCTGTCCCATGGTTGATCCCGCCCCCCGGCTCGCCTATGTGCGCGGTTTCGCACACCCCTCAATCGGGATCACACGCGCCTCATGTTCGCATTTCTGCTCGTCATCCACGCTCTTATCGCCGCGACCCTGGTCACGGTGATCCTCATGCAGAAGTCGGAAGGCGGCGGTCTGGGCATGGGGGGCAGCCCGTCGGGGCTGATGTCGGCGCGCGGCGCGGCGGACTTCCTCAGCCGGGCGACGGCGGTGCTGGCGACGGCGTTCGTCGGCTTCTCGATCCTGCTGGCCGTGCTCGCGGCGACGCGCGGCGCGCCTGCCATCGATACCTCGCTGGCGCGCACGCCCGCGACTCAGGCGCCGATCACCGCGCCCGCACCCGCACCCGTTCCGTCGGACAACGCCGCGGCACCGGCACAGCCGACCGATAATTCGGCGGTTCCGCTCGCACGCTAAATTTCGTCTCCATAACAGCTTAGGCCAACGCGCCGCCGCAAATCGACGGCGGCGCGCATCTTTGCTGTTGTCGTATCCACCCCATCCAAGCTAGGCGATTCTTCCCATGGCGCGGTATATCTTCATCACCGGCGGCGTGGTTTCGTCGCTCGGCAAAGGCCTCATGGCGGCCTCTCTTGCGGCTCTTTTGCAGGCGCGCGGCTACCGCGTGCGCATCCGCAAGTTCGATCCCTATCTCAATGTCGATCCGGGCACGATGAGCCCGTATCAGCATGGCGAGGTCTATGTGACCGATGACGGGGCCGAGACCGATCTCGACCTGGGTCACTATGAACGCTTCACCGGCGTGGCCTCGCGCCAGTCGGACAACGTCACCTCGGGCCGCATCTACAAGACGATCATCGAGCGCGAGCGGCGCGGCGACTATCTGGGCGCGACGGTGCAGGTCATTCCGCACGTCACCGACGCGATCAAGGCGTTCGCGCGGGCCGATACGGTCGACGAGAATGGCGAGGACCTGGATTTCGTCCTGTGTGAGATCGGCGGGACGGTCGGCGATATCGAGTCGCTCCCCTTCATCGAGGCGATCCGCCAGTTGAAGAACGAACTCGGCCGGGGCCAGTCGATCAGCATCCACGTCACGCTGGTGCCCTATATCGCTGCGGCGGGCGAGTTGAAGACCAAGCCGACCCAGCATTCGGTGCGCGAGATCGCCGCGCTGGGCGTGTCGCCCGACGTGCTGGTCTGCCGCTGCGAGCATCCGTTGCCCGCCTCGGATCGTGCCAAGATCGGCCTGTTCTGCAATGTGCCGCCCTCGGCGGTCATCCCGGCGCTGGATGCCAAGAGCATCTATGCCGTGCCGCTGCAATATCATGCCGAAGGTCTCGATTCGGAGGTGCTGCGCGCCTTCGGGATCGAGCCCGAGGGTGCCCCCGACCTGTCGCGCTGGACCGAGATCGTCGACCGTCTGGTCAACCCGGAAGGCGAAGTGACGATCGGTGTGGTCGGCAAATATGTCGGGCTTCAGGACGCGTACAAGTCGCTCAACGAGGCGCTGGTGCACGGCGGCATCGCCAACAAGGTGAAGGTCCATATCCGCTGGATCGACGCCGAACTCTTCGAGGGCGACGAGAGCGAGATCGCGCAGCAACTCGAACCCTGCCACGCCATCCTCGTCCCCGGCGCGTTCGGCGAGCGCGGGGCGCAAGGCAAGATCGAGGCGGTCCGCTTCGCGCGCGAACGGCGTGTGCCCTATTTCGGCATCTGCTTCGGGATGCAGATGGCGTGCGTCGAAGGCGCGCGGAACCTAGCCGGGATCGCCGACGCCTCCTCGACCGAGTTCGGCCCCACCGCCGAGCCGATCGTCGGACTCATCACCGAGTGGATGGGGCGCGACGGTCTGGAGAAGCGCGAGGCGAGCGGCGATTTGGGCGGCACGATGCGGCTGGGCGCCTATCAGGCGAAGCTGGCGGGCAACAGCGTCGTCGCGTCGATCTATGGCGGGGAGGATATCTCCGAGCGTCACCGTCACCGTTACGAGGTGAATACCGGCTATAAGGACGCGCTGGAAAAGGGCGGCCTGGTGTTCAGCGGCATGTCGCCCGACGGTACACTGCCCGAGATCGTGGAGCGGCCCGACCATCCCTGGTTCGTTGGCGTGCAGTTCCACCCGGAACTCAAGTCCAAGCCCTTCGACCCGCACCCGCTCTTCGCCAGCTTCGTCGAAGCGGCGGTGAAGCAGAGCCGGTTGGTGTGATTTGAGAGCACCGCCTCACTGATAAAGGGGGCGGGGTTTTTCTTCTTTCCCGCACCGTTCAGGCTGAATGAGGGGATGTAACCCCATTCCTCCCTGAGCTTCGCTCGGGGAGGGGGACCATCGCGTCAGTGATGGTAGAGGGGCGATGACGGACCGGCCAAGCCCCTCCACCACGCCCTTCGGGCGCGGTCCCCCTCCCCAAGCGAGCTTGGGGAGGAATGTTTATTTCTCCTTTTGCCAGCCCGACCGAAACGCATAAAACAAAAGGCGCCCGGACCCGTCGGTCCGGACGCCCCACGACGTCTTCAGGGAGGGAAAGACGTCGAGCCTCTTACGCCGCCTTGGCCTCGTCGGCCTTGTCGTCGGCGTGATGTTCCACCGCGGCGAGCGGCTGGCCCGTCTTGATCGCGATCGTCTTGGGCTTCATCGCCTCGGGCACCTCGCGGACGAGGTCGATGACGAGCAGGCCGTCGTTCAGGCGCGCATCCTCGACGAACACGAAGTCCGCCAGTTCGAAGCGCCGCTCGAACGAGCGATTGGCGATCCCGACATGCAGGAAGTTGGGCGAACCCGTCTTGTCATCCTTCTTGCCGGTGACGAGCAGCATGTTCTGCTGCGCGGTGATCTCGATCTCGTCACGGCTGAAACCGGCGACCGCCAGGGTTATGCGGTAACGGTCCTCGGCCAGACGTTCGAGGTTGAAGGGAGGATAATTCTCCGCCGAAGCGCCACGTGAATTGGCCTCCAGCAGATCGAACAGCCGATCGAAGCCGATGGTCGAACGGCGGTACGGAGTCAGATCGATACGCATGTCAAAACCTCCATCAGAAGCGAATTGAAACGGGATCGGCCGGATCGCCCCGGCGCGGGGCGGTTCGACCCATCCGTGCAGCCCGCTATCGGCACCGCACGCGAACCCATATGGTTCACCATAAAGAGGCTTCAAGAGCCTTTTCGGATCGGAAAGCAAATCTTCGGATGGGGCAAGCCATGGCTGGCTTGAATGCATAGTAAAACGATGTGTGAATAGGAGATGAAATCAAAAGGGGAGCTTCCATGTCCTTGACCCTCGCGCTCATCCTCGCCGCTCAGGCGGCTGCACCGGCCGCCGATCCGCAGGACACGCCTGTCGTCACCGCACCGACGACCGAAGCCCGCCGCGACGAAGGACGGTTGGGCACCGCGCAACAGGGTGGCGGCGATGTCGTCGTCACCGCGCGCCGTCGCGCCGAGACGATCCAGAGCGTTCCCATCGCCATGTCGGTGATCGGCGGCACCGCATTGGCGGAGACGGGGACGTACAATGTCAACCGGCTGACCCAGATTCAGCCGACGCTGCAATTCTACTCGACCAATCCGCGCAACTCGGCAGCGAATATCCGCGGGCTCGGCGCGCCGTTCGGCCTCACCAATGACGGGATCGAGCAGGGCGTCGGCATCTATGTCGATCAGGTCTATTACAGCCGCATCGCCTCGGCGACGTTCGACTTCACCGATACCGAGCGGATCGAGGTGCTGCGCGGGCCGCAAGGCACACTCTATGGCAAGAACACCACGGCGGGCGCGATCAACATCATCACCCGCGCGCCCAGCTTCACGCCCGAGGCGCGGGTCGAGCTGAGTGCCGGCAATTACGATTTCTTCCAGGGCAAGGCGTCGGTGTCGGGCCCGCTGGTCGATGACAAGGTGGCGGTCCGCCTGTCGACCTCGATCACCACGCGGCGCGGTACCGTCTGGAACACGCGACAGCAGGAATGGCAGAATAGCCAGGACAATCTGTCGCTGCGCAGCCAGTTCCTGTGGCACGCGACGCCCACTCTCGACCTGACCCTGTCGGGCGATTATGCACGGCAGAACCCCAATTGCTGCGTCCAATATTATGCGCGGGTGGGCGCGACGCAGCGGCCGATCAACCGCCAATATGCCGCGCTCGCGGCGGCGCAAGGCTATAGCGTACCCTCGACCAATGCCTTCGACCGGCTGACCGATGTCGATACCGACCTGCGCGCCAAGCAGGAACTGGGCGGGCTGTCGCTCGTCGCCAACTGGGATGTGGGCGAGGCGACGCTGACCAGCGTGTCGGCGTGGCGCTTCTGGCATTGGGACCCGTCCAACGATCGCGACTTTATCGGCCTGCCCATCACCACGGTTTCCGCCAATCCGTCGCAGCAGAGCCAGGTGACACAGGAAATCCGCATCGCCTCGAACGGCAAGCGGACGCTGGATTATGTGCTGGGCGCCTTTTACTTCTGGCAGTCGATCGACACGCAGGGGCTACAGGTACAGGGCCCGGCGGCGAGCGCCTTCCTGCTCAACCCGACCAGCGCGGGCGGGCGTGATCCGGCGACGCTGAACGGCCTGACCTCGCGCAATACCATCGGCTTCACCAACACTTCGGCGGCGCTGTTCGGCAAGCTGACCTGGCATGTCGACGATCGCCTGTCGGTGTCGCCGGGCCTGCGGCTCAACTATGATCGCAAGGACGGGTCCTATGTCTCGACCGTGACCAATGGGGCGGGGTCCTCGACGCTGACCAGCGACCAGCGCGGGGTGCTGGCGCCGCAGAATTACACGCCCTCCTTCACCAACTGGAACCTGTCGGGCGACCTGACCATCGCCTATGAGTTCAATCCCAATGTCCATTACTACGCGACCTATGCGCGCAGCTATAAGTCGGGGGGCATCAACCTGTCGGGCTTGCCGCTCGATGGGCAGAACAATCCGATCCTGGCGACGCAGACCGTGCGCCCCGAGAAGGTCAATCATTTCGAGTTGGGGCTGAAGACCCAGTTCGCCGACCGGCGTGCGACGGTGAATATCGCGGGCTTCTGGACCGAGATCGGCGATTATCAGGCGACGGTGAACAACCTGCAGGTCAACGTGCTGCGCGGCTATCTCGCCAATGCGGGGCGGGTGCGGACGCGGGGGGTCGAGATAGACTCGGCCTTCCGCCCGACCAGTCGGTTCAACGTCTATGCCAATGCCGCCTTCACCGATGCGCGCTATACCCGCTTCACCAATGCGCCTTGCCCGCCGGAATTGTCGGGCGGCACCGCGCTGCCCGTGGTGAACGGCCAGATCGTCGGCACTCCGGCGGCGGCGGGAACGCCGGGCAATTCGCTGCCCTATTGCGATATCTCGGGCCAGTGGCTGCCGGGCGTGTCGCGCTGGGCTTTTTCCTATGGCGCGGAGTATGACTTGCCCGCGACCGTGGCGGGGACAGAGGGACAATTCTATCTCGGTTACGACGGCAGCTATCGGTCGAAATTCTCGTCCAATCCGTCGCGCTCGGCCTATACTGATATCAACGGCTACAGCCTGTCCAACGTCCGCGCAGGCTTCAAGGCACCGGGGAGTTGGAACGCCTTCGTCTGGGTGCGCAACCTGTTCGATCACAATTACTATGAGTTGCTGGCGACCCAGTCGGGCTCGACCGGTCTGATCGTCGGGCAGCCGGGCGATCCCCGGACCTATGGGTTAACGATTTCCAAGTCTTTCTGACCCAATCCTCCCCATCGGAGATGGGGAGGGGGACCATCGCGTTAGCGATGGTGGAGGGGCGGGTTACGCTCGCGAACGGCATAGCCCCTCCACCATTGGGCTAACGCCCAGTGGTCCCCCTCCCCAAGCCAAGCTTGGGGAGGATGGAAGGGAACGAATCACAGGATTCGTCCACATTCGGTTCATCTTGATCTGGTATATCGAAGGTCCCGTGAGCGGGCGCCGGGCCGGCATCTGGGGACGGAAGTCTGGAAGCTCCCCGTTTCCCTGGCCGGTCCCGGTGGCTTTTCCCGAGCGTGGAGCGATCGTGTCGGTGCCTGAATGCCAAACGCCCGGACCGTTTCCGATCCGGGCGCCTGCGTGACGATCGCTCGTCAGCCCCCTTTTCCCGCTCCCGCATCAACCTCGTTGGGTGAGCGTTGGAGCAATCCCCGAACCACGGCCGTTGCTGCCTGTGTCTCAGTAAGATTGTGGTACGTTAGGATGACGGGGCTTGTCATCCCTCTTGCGGCATCCGCGCTACGATTGGCGCGGCTGTGTGGCACGCGCGCAACAATCGCCGGAGTCACCGGTTTTGCAAGCCGAACCGGGCGCGGCATTGCCAGCACCCGGCGGCGCTCCTACAGCCTGCGGGCATTTCGTCTTCTTCATGGATCGATCGGACCTCAATGATCCTGTCTCGTTACGAACGGATGATCGCGCGGCGCTATCTGCTGCCGGGCAAGGGGGAGGCATTCATCTTCCTCGTCGCTTCGATCAGCCTGGTCGCGGTCATGCTGGGCGTCGCCGCGCTCATCATCGTCATGAGCGTGATGAACGGTTTTCGCGCCGAGCTGTTCGACAAGATCGTCGGGCTGAACGGTCATGCGGTGGTGCAGGGGGGGGGCGGTCGCCTGCCCGATTGGCGCGATATCGTGCGCGATGCCAGGGCGACGTCCGGCGTGACCAGCGCGGTGCCGATGATCGAGCAGCCGCTGATGTCCAGCTATAACGGCCGGGTCGAGGCGGTGCTGGTGCGTGGCATGCGGGTGGCCGATATCCGCGGCAATTCCGCGATCCGTTCCAAGATCGTCATGGGCAATCTCAACAGCGTCACGCCCGGCAGCGGGCGCATCGCGATCGGCAGCCGCTTGGCCGAAGCGCTGGGGGCGTCCGTCGGCTCGGAAATTTCGCTGATCAGCCCGCAGGGACAGACCACCCCCTTCGGCACGGTGCCGCGCATCGTCAGCTACACGGTCGGCGCGATCTTCGAGATCGGGGTGTACGACTATGACAAGGCCTATGTCATCATGCCCATCGAGGATGCGCAGACGCTGCTCCTGATGGGCGACACGGTCGGCATGGTCGAAATCCAGACGGTCGATGCGGACCGGGTCGGGCAGATCCTGGCGCCGCTGGCCGACAAGCTGGGTGGGCGCGCGGTGATCGCCGACTGGCGGACGATGAACGCGCAATTGTTCGAGGCATTGGCGGTCGAGCGGGTGGCGATGTTCACCGTGCTGTCGATCATCATCCTGGTCGCGGTGTTCAACATCCTGTCCTCGCTGATCATGCTGGTCCGTGCCAAGACGCGCGACATCGCGATTCTGCGGACGATGGGCGCGACGCGGGGCGGGTTGATGCGTATCTTCATGACGGTCGGCACGACGATCGGCGCGCTGGGAACGTTGGCCGGGCTCGTGCTGGGGGCGATCTTCCTCTTCTATCGGCAGGGGGTGGTGAACTTCGTCCAGTTCGTCACGGGGCAGAATCTCTGGGATCCATCGATCCGCTATCTGACCGAGCTGCCGTCCAAGACCGACCCCGTCGAGGTCATCGTGATCGCGTCGATGGCGCTCGTCTTCTCTTTCCTCGCCACGCTCTACCCCGCCTGGAAGGCGGCGAGCACGGACCCGGTTCAGGTGCTGCGCTATGAATGATCCGATCATCCGCATGGGAACCGCCGTCGAGGCCCGCGTCGCCGAACCGGTGCTGGAGACGACCGGACTCTCGCGCAGCTTCACGCAAGGGGGCCAGACAATCGAGGTGCTGCGCGGCGTCGACCTGGCCGTCGCGCCGGGTGAGATCGTCGCGCTGCTCGGCCCCTCCGGCTCGGGCAAGTCGACGCTGTTGCAGGCGGTCGGCCTGTTGGAAGGCGGTTTTTCGGGCTCCATCCGCATCGCGGGCGAGGAAGTGTCGAAGCTGGACGCGCATGGCCGCACCGTCGCGCGGCGCGATTATCTGGGCTTCGTGTATCAGTTCCATCACCTCCTGCCCGACTTCAATGCCATCGAGAATGTCGTCCTGCCGCAACTGGTGCAGGGCAAGCTGCCCGGTGCCGCCGATGAGCGCGCCAGGGGCTTGTTGACCGCGCTGGGCCTCGGCCACCGGCTGACCCACCGGCCGAGCCAGCTTTCCGGCGGCGAGCAGCAGCGCGTGGCGGTCGCCCGCGCGCTCGCCAACCAGCCGCCGCTCGTGCTGGCGGACGAGCCGACCGGCAATCTGGACGAGCATACCTCCGAAGTGGTGCTGGCCGAGTTCCTGCGGCTGGTGCGGGGCGAGGGGGCTGCCGCACTGATCGCGACGCATAACGAGAGGCTGGCGTCGAAGATGGACCGGGTGGTCCGCCTGCACGAAGGCCGCCTGCAATGAGCGTCTGGACCGAGACGCCGACGCTGACCGGCCGCCATGTCACGCTGCGCCCGTTCCTGGAGGCCGATCTGCCCGCGCTGGTCGAGGTCGCGCGGGAGGGCGGGTTGTGGAACATCTTCTACGCCAATGTCTCGATGATGAAGACGCCCGAGCGCTGGCTGGCGGCGGCGCTCGAGGAGCGGGACTATAGCCGCGCCCTGCTCTTCACGGTCGAGACGCCGAACGGGGAGGTCGTCGGCACCACCCGCTATATGCGCATGGCACCGCAGCATCGGCGGCTGGAGATTGGCGGCACCTTCTACGCCATCCGCGTCCAGCGTACCGGCGTCAATACCGAGGCGAAGCGAATGCTGCTCGCTCACGCCTTTGAGGTGATGGGGTGCCAGGCCATCCAGATCCGCACCGATGCGCTCAACGCGCGCAGCCAGAGGGCGATCGAGCGGCTCGGCGCGAAGAAAGACGGGGTGTTGCGCGGACATCAGGTGATGGCCGATGGGCGCATTCGCGACAGCATCGTCTATTCGATGATCGATCGCGAATGGCCGGGCGTTCGCGCCAATCTGGACTATCTGCTGGGGAAGCACGGATGAGCGGTATCGCGGACTTCACCGTCACGGTGGCGGACGGTCGGCCGGTCGACATGTTGACCTATGCCGGGCGCGTGCTGCTGATCGTCAACACGGCGTCGAAATGCGGATTCACCCCGCAATATGAGGGGCTTGAGGCACTGCATCGCCGGTACGAGGCGCAGGGGCTGACCGTGCTGGGCTTTCCCTGCAACCAATTCGGCGCGCAGGAGCCGGGCGATGCGGCGGAGATCGCGAATTTCTGTTCGTTGACCTATGACGTGACCTTCCCGGTGATGGCTAAGGTCGAGGTCAATGGCGACGGAGCCGATCCGATGTTCCAGTGGCTGAAAGTCGAAGCGCCGGGTGTGCTGGGGACCAAGGCGATCAAGTGGAACTTCACCAAATTCCTGGTTGATCGTTCGGGGAAGGTTGTCGGGCGTTACGCGCCGACGACCAAGCCCGAGGATCTGGCGAAGGATATCGAGGCGCTGCTCGGATAGGGCGGAACGTGCGCTTCGACTTCGCTCAGCGCGAACGGGGTGGAGGACATATCCCTGACCTCCGTTCAGCCTGAGCGTAGTCGAAAGCCAAGGGAAGCCCCTCAAATCGAAAACGCGCTCGCCCCCTTCTTATGATCGAGCGCCGCCGCGATGGACGTGATACCCCCGAACAGGAAGCTCAGCCCCAGAATATAACCCGGCAGCGTCATCGCGCTCCACGGCAGCGTCGCCAGCACGAACAGCGCCAGGATGATGTTGAGCACGCCCAGCGCAATCATCCACCCACGCCGCCGCCGCATCCGCGCGCCTAGCCCGATCTCCAGCGCGCCGCGAAGGCCCAGCCAGACCGCGACCAAAAGCGTGATCGAGATCGCACCGGTCGCCGGCTCGAACGCCATGATCAGGCCGATGACAAGCGAGATCAGGCCGAAGCCGATCGCATAGCCGCGTCCCTCATGCCCCTTGCCGAACAGGCCCGCGCCGATCGACACGAGCCCGGCGGCGATGAAGAACGCGCCGATCACCAGCGTCGCGGCGAATGTCGCGGGCACGGGAAACACGAACGCAGCCAGACCCAGCAGCGCCGACAGCACGCCGTAAGCCAATATCCAGCCCCAGCCCGCACCGGGCCGAAGCTGGGTCGCAAATGAGCGGTCCGTGTCGGTCATCGTCTGTCGCCTTGATCCCGGTTGATCCTTCTGTGGGCGTAACGATCCGTCTTCCCACCGGTTCCGCGCTGGCCGAATCACGCGACTTGGCCTAAGGGTCGATGATGCATTCCGGATATGTGCCGCTCCGCATCTTTTCCTCCTTCACGATGCTCGACGGCGCGATCGATCCCAAGGCGATCGCCGCCCAGGCCAAGGCCAATCTATTCCCCGCCGCCGGGCTGACCGATCGCAACGGCCTTTATGCCGCCATGGCCTTTTCGGACGCGGCGAAGAAGGCGGGGGTGCAGCCGATCATCGGCACGATGCTGGGCGTCGCGCGCCCCGACATGCCGGACAATGTCGCGCCCATGGTCGACTGGATCGCGCTCTATGCGCAGGACATGACCGGTTACGACAATCTGTGCGCGCTGGTGTCGGCGGCGCATCTGGAGCGGCCGATCGAACTGGCCGCCCATGTCGGTTTCGACGTGCTGGAGAAGTTCAGCGCCGGCCTGATCGCGCTGACGGCGGGGGGCGAGGGGGGCATCGCGCGGCTGTTCGCGGAGGGCCAACCCGACCGGGCGAAAGCCTATGCCGGCCGGTTGCAGGCCATTTATGGCGACCGGCTCTATATCGAACTGGTGCGGCGCGATGACGCGATCGAGATGGCGGCCGAGCAGGAGCTGATCGACCTGGCCTATGACCGCGACCTGCCGCTGGTCGCGACCAATCCCTGCTGCTTCGCCGATAGCGGTTTCCGCGATGCGCATGACGCGATGCTGTGCATCGCCAACTCGACCTATGTCGAAATGGACGACCGCCCCAAAAGTTCGCCCGAGGCGTGGCTCAAGCCCGCTGAGGTGATGAAGCAACTCTTCGCCGACCTGCCCGAAGCGATCGACAACACGCTGGTCGTCGCGCAACGCTGCGCCGTCATGGCCCCGTGGCGCAAGCCCATCCTTCCCAGCCTGGCGGGCGACCGGGAGGGCGAGGCCGAGATGCTTCGCCGCGACGCGACGGCGGGGCTTGAGGCGCGGCTCGATCGTATCGCCGAACTGGAGGGTGAGGGCGAACCCGGCTGGCGCGAAGCCTATCACGAACGGTTGAAGTTCGAGGTCGATATCATCATCCAGATGGGCTTCCCCGGATACTTCCTGATCGTCGCCGACTTCATCAAATGGGCCAAGGATCACGACATTCCCGTGGGTCCGGGCCGTGGTTCGGGCGCGGGCTCGGTGGTCGCCTGGGCGCTGACCATCACCGATCTCGATCCGCTCAAGCTGGGCCTGCTGTTCGAACGCTTCCTGAACCCGGAACGTGTGTCGATGCCCGACTTCGACATCGACTTTTGCGAAACCCGGCGTGGCGAGGTCATCCGCTATGTGCAGGAGAAATATGGCCGCGATCAGGTCGCGCAGATCATCACCTTCGGTAAGCTGAAGGCGCGCGCCGTGCTCAAGGACACGGGCCGTGTGCTCCAGATGAGCTATGGCCAGGTCGATCGCCTCGCCAAGCTGGTGCCCAACCATCCGACCGATCCCTGGGACCTGAAGCGCGCGCTGAACGGCGTGCCGGAACTGGCGAAGGAGTATGCCAACGACAATCAGGTCCGCCGGTTGCTCGATCTCGCCACCAAGCTGGAGGGGTTGCCGCGCCACTCCTCGACCCACGCCGCAGGGGTCGTGATCGGCGACCGGCCGCTGGCGCAACTGGTGCCGCTCTACCGCGATCCGCGCTCGGACATGCCGGTGACGCAGTTCGACATGAAGTTCGTCGAGGGCGCGGGGCTGGTCAAGTTCGACTTCCTCGGCCTCAAGACCCTGTCGGTGCTGCAAAAGGCGGTGCAGCTGCTCGCCAAGCGCGGGGTTGAGGTCGATCTCGGCGCGCTGGCCTGGGATGACGAGGCGACCTACGCGCTGCTTCAGAAGGGCGACACGGTCGGCGTGTTCCAGCTGGAATCGGAAGGGATGCGGCGCACCCTGTCCGCCGTGCGCCCGACCAATTTCGGCGACATCATCGCGCTCGTGTCGCTCTATCGGCCGGGCCCGATGGATAATATCCCCAGCTTCGGCCGCCGCAAGCAGGGGACCGAGGAGATCATCTACCCGCACCCGCTGCTCGAACAGATATTGTCCGAGACCTATGGCATCTTCGTCTATCAGGAACAGGTGATGCAGGCCGCCCAGATCCTGGCGGGCTATTCGCTGGGCGGTGCCGACCTTCTCCGCCGCGCGATGGGCAAAAAGGTGAAGGCGGAGATGGATGCGCAGCGCGCCATCTTCGTCAAGGGATGCCAGGAGGTGAACGGCATCCCTGCGCAAAAGGCCAACGAACTGTTCGACTTGATCGACAAGTTCGCCGGCTATGGCTTCAACAAGAGCCACGCGGCGGCCTATGCGCTGCTCGCCTATCAGACCGCGTGGCTGAAGGCGCATCACCCGCATGAATTCTATGCCGCGTCGATGTGCTACGACATGGCACTGACCGACAAGCTGGCGATCTTCGTCGACGACGCGCGGCGCATGGGCGTGGCGATGCTCCCCCCTTGCATCAACGCCAGCCAGGCCGAGTTCGATGTCGAGCCGCATGAGGATGGCCTGGCCGTCCGCTATGCGCTGGGCGCGCTCAAGTCGGTGGGCGAGGGGGCGATGGAGAAGCTGGTCGTCGAGCGGGAGGCGGGCGGCCCCTTCGCCTCGCTCGATGCGCTGGCCAAGCGGGTCGATCCACGCTTGATGAACAAGCGGCAGTTGGAGACGCTGGCCTCGGCGGGCGCGTTCGACGGGATCGAGCCCAACCGCGCGGGTGTCCATGCGGTCGCGGAAACCGTCCTCGCCATCGCCGCGCGGACGCATGAGGGACGGACTAGCGGGCAGGGCGGTCTGTTCGGCGAGACCGAAGTGGCGGGCGACGCCATCAAGCTGCCTTCGGGGGTGCGCTGGACCCTGTCGCAGCGGATGGAGCAGGAGAAGGAGGCGTTCGGCTTCTATTTCTCGGCGCATCCGGTGGACCGCCATGCGCATATCGCCAAGATGCACGGCGCACGGACCTATACCTCGCTGACCGAGCTTATCATTCCCGACGATGGGGCGCGGATCGGCGCGACCATGGCGGCTCTGGTCGAGGATGCGCGCTGGCGGACCTCGGCGCGGGGCAAGCGCTACATGATGGCGCAGCTATCGGATGCGACGGGCCAGTTCCTGGCGACCTGTTTCGACGACTCGGTCGCCGCCGATCTGGAAAAGGCGGCCAAGGAAGGTGACTGCGCGCTGATCACCGTCGAACTGGACCGCCGCCCGGGCGAAGAAGCGCCTCGGGTCAGCATCAAGCGCGTGCAACTGTTCGACGGCCTCGCCAGCACGGCGAAATTCGTGGTCGAGGTGACGGTGACCGACAAGATCGCGTTCAAGGCGCTCCACGCGATGCTCGATCCGCTGCGCAACGGACGCGGCGAGGTACGGGCCCGGATCAAGGGGCAGGATGGCGACACGTTGCTGACGCTGGGACGCAACTTCCTGCTCGATGCCGAACTGGCCAGCCATATCGAGGATCTGCCCGGCGTGAAGGGCGTGGAGATGAAGTCGTCGGAGGCGCGACTGGCGTTGGTGGGGTAGCAGCCGGTCGTCGCCCCAGCGAAGGCTGGGGCCTTTGGCGAAGGTGTCGCTTACCTGCCAAAGATGCCAGCCTGCGCTGGCATGACATTATGGAAGCCGGTCAGCCGCCGACTTCGCGACGATCCTGTTCTTCCTCTCCCGCGTCGCCGTGATTGCCGTAACCCCCGCCGGAGCTGTCGGCTTCATCCTCGTTGGGGATCTGGTCGGGCTGGGTGGGCTCGGGGTCGGTCGTCATCGTCTCTCTCCTTCGTGCCCTCAACGCATTGGCCGATAGGGACGATCCTCAGAATAGCTCGCCTTGCGGGCCTTTGGGCGGACGGAACCGGCCGGTGTCGAGCAATGGTCGGTCGCGGTTCAGTCCGTGCAACCGGCAGGCGCGGTGAAAGCGGACGCGGAGCAGCTCCGCCCAAGGGCCCTGGCCCTTCATGCGGGTGAAGAAACCCGGATCATTGTCCCGCCCGCCGCGCAAGGACTGGATGATCGCCATGACCTTGCCCGCCCGATCGGGGAAATGCGTATCGAGCCACGCGCGAAAGAGCGGCGCGACCTCGTGCGGCAGGCGGACGGGGATGAAGAAGGCGTGCCGCGCGCCCGCCTCCGCCGCGCGGGCGACCAGATGCTCGATCTCATGATCGGTGATCGCCGGGATGACCGGCGCGATCGAGACATAGGTCGGGATGCCCGCCGCCGCCAATTTCGCCACCGCCGCCAGCCGCCGTTCGGGTGTCGGCGCGCGCGGCTCGACCGTGCGCGACAGGCGCGCGTCGAGCGAGGTGACCGAGACACAGACGGTCGCCAGCCCCTTGGCCGCCATGGGGGCCAGAATGTCGAGGTCACGGACCACCCGGTCGGACTTGGTGGTGATCGCGACGGGGTGATCGGTTTCGGCCAGCACCTCCAATATCTGTCGCGTGATACGCCATTGCTGTTCGATCGGCTGATAGGGATCGGTGTTGGTCCCCAACGCGATCGGCGCAACCGCATAGCCCGGTTTGGCGAGTTCGCCACGGAGCAACTCCGCCGCATCGGGTTTGGCGAACAGTCGGGTCTCGAAATCCAGCCCAGGCGAGAGATCGTGATAGGCATGGGTCGGCCGCGCGAAGCAATAGATGCAGCCATGCTCGCAGCCCCCATAGGCGTTGATCGACTGGCTGAACGGCACATCGGGCGAGTTGTTGCGGGTCAGGATCGTCCGCGGTTTGACCACCGTCACGCTCGTGCGCAGCCTGGGCGGCTCGCCATCGATCAACGCGCGCTGGTCCAGCCAGTCGCCGTCCGCTTCATGCTCTGGCAGATTGAAACGCCTACTCGTTGCATTTCCCGTCGCGCCGCGCCCCGTCACTTTCGGCATGGGGGTACCGTCGTGAGAGGGACCATGACGTTCGAGGAATCACGCTTGACCATGCCGCCAGATTAGATCATCAATCGGAACGTATCAAGAACATCAGGAGGTGATCATGGCGCGGTTCGATTATCTGGAGCTTCCGGTTTCCAATCGGGCGGAGGCCAAGCGTTTCTATGCCGAGGCGTTCGGCTGGAGCTTCACCGATTTCGGGCCGGATTACGCCGCGACGATGAGCGGCGACACCGACCTTGGCCTAGACGCCGCGTCCGACAAGGTCGCCGCGCCGTTGCCGGTGATCCGCGTCGATGATTTGGAGGCGGCGCAGGCGGCGGTCGAGCGCGCGGGTGGGGCGATCAGCGTGCCGATCTTCGCCTTTCCGGGCGGGCGGCGCTTTCATTTCCGCGACGTCGACGGCCATGAACTGGCGGCGATGCAGCCCGACTGATCAGCGTTCCAGCAGGCGCGGCATCAACTCGACGAAGTTGCAGGGGCGGTGGCGGTTGTCGAGCTGGTCGCGCAATATGCCGTTCCACGCATCCTTCACCGCGCCGGTCGAGCCGGGGAGCGCAAAGATGTAGGTGCCACGCGCGACACAGGCGCAGGCGCGCGACTGGATGGTCGAGGTGCCGATCGTCTGGAAGCTGAGCCAGCGGAAGAGTTCGCCGAAGCCGGGGATCATCTTGGTGGCGACTCGTTCGATGGCTTCCGGGGTCACGTCGCGCCCCGTCACCCCGGTGCCGCCGGTGGTCAGGATGCAGTCGACGCTCGCATCGTCGATCCAGCGATGGAGTTGCGCGACGATATGATCGGCATCGTCGCGCAGGATCGTCCGCTCGGCCAGGTCATGCCCCGCCTCGGTCAGCAACCCGACCAGCGTGTCGCCCGAGCGATCCTCCGCCAGTGAGCGGGTGTCGGAAACGGTCAGCACCGCGATGCGGACGGGAAGGAAGGGGCGGGTGGTGTCGATGGGCATGGCGGCTTTCGATACAGGGGTTCGCGGCTGAACGCTCGGGTGGGGATATCGGGGGCGGCTGGGCAGGTGGTGGAGCGTGCGCTTCGACTTTGCTCAGTGCGAACGGGGTTGGGAGATTATTTCTTCCGTCCGGCCTGCGCTTTTACAAGGGCGAAGGCCGGGATCCCGTTGGCGTGGCGCAGGTAATTTGCTCCCACCGCTCCGCAACTGGACCCCGGCCTTCGCCGGGGTGGTGCGGAGGGGGAGTGGAAGGGCGACTTTTGTACCCATCCCCATTTGGCGAGTGCCGGGGCGTGCGCTTCGACCGCGCTCGGCGTGAACGGAGGTTGGGAGGGAGGCAACGCGGTCATTCCCCGTTCCGCACAACCCGCAGTCCGTTCAGCCTGAGCGAAGTCGAAGGCCAAGCGACGCCGCCCGCGATCCCGCTCAATTCGCCTGAGGGACCGCCGTACTCGATTGCGGGTTGATCGTGGCGTTCAGGGCGATCGTCGTCTTCGGGGGCACGCTGGCCTGCGCGACATTGGGACGTTGCAGCCGGATCGCCGTCGCACCGGGAAGACCCGGAAAGCGCGGCCACAGGCCTTGCGCCAGCGCGGAGCGGCTGGGCGACTTGGCCTTGCCGGTCTGGCTTTCGTACATCCAATAGTTGCGCAGGACCATGGTGACGTATCCGCGCGTCTCCCAATAGGGAATGCTCTCGATATAGAGGAGCGGGTCGCCATTGTCGCGGACGATGCTGTTCCACTCGCCCACCGGCTTGGGCCCGGCGTTGTAGGCGGCGATCACCTTGGGCAGCAGGCCGCCGGTGATGCCGGTCATGTCGCGCAGCCGCTCCAGATGGCGCTGGCCGATATCCATGTTGGTCGACGGCTTGGTCAGCGCGCTGCGGTCGATCGACACGCCCCGCTCGCGGGCGAAGTCGGTCGCGGCAGCGGGCATGATCTGCATCAGGCCGTATGCGCCCGCCGGGCTGACCACCTTGTTGCGGAACCCGCTTTCCTGAAGGGTGTGGGCATAGACCAGCGCCTTGTCGACACGCCAGCCGCTGTCGGGCTTCCAGCTCGGCGTCGGATAGCGCGCCTCGGCGGTCGCGGTGACGCCCGCCGGGCAGTTATGCGCCAGCCACACCGTCGTCGCGGGCAGGTCGAGCGATTCGGCGAGGCGGACGAGGTTGCGGAACTCGGTTGGCTGACCGATCCGCGCCTGCTGGCGGATCACCTGATCGGCCAGGTCGGTCTCGCCGATCTCGACCAGCGCGGCGGCGACCAGGATGTTGGGGCGACGGTCGAGCGCGGCCCAGTCGGTCGCGACCAACTGCCCGCGCGGCTCCCGCTCGCCGCGCATCCCCAGCGCCTGACGCGCAAGCTGGCCATAGAAGCTTTCGCGGAATTGCGAGGCGGAGCGCAGTCGCCCCTCGATCCGGTCGGGACGGCCGCAAACCATGTCGGCGCGGGCGGCCCAATAGAGTGCGGCGGCGCGCAGGTCGACATCGGTGGCGCGCGCGGCGGTACCCTCGAACGCGGTCGCGGCGGTCTGGCAGTCATTCTGACGCCAGGCCGACAGAGCGACGGTCCAGCGACCCTGCACCGCCCATTCGCCATAGCCCTCGGCGGCCTTGGCGGCCAGTGCGCGAGCATTGTCATCGTCGCCCATCAGGAAATAGATCCAGGCGACCTTCTGCTGCCATTCGGTCAGTGCCTCGGGCGACAGGCCTTGCGTCGATTCGAGCAGCGCCTGTGCGGAGGGGCCGTCATCCGCCTTGACGAAGGGTTGCATCTTCACCGCCAGATCGGCGGCGATCATGTCGCTCTTCACGCTCTTGGCCCGGACGCGGCGGGGCGCGCCGTCCTGCCAGATCAGATTGTGCGCCTCCGGCAGCGGGGGCAGGTCGTGCGCGCCGCGCGACCGGGCGAGACGGGCAAGCTGCTCGGCCTGGGGCAGTTCGGGGGCTTCGTTGAGCAGCGCGACCAGCCGCTCGACATCGACCTTAGGCGAGCCCTTGGCGGTATAGAGTTCGGCGCGGGCGATCGCATGGAGCGGGCCGGGTTTGAGCGCGTCGAGTTCGAGCTGCGCGTCGGTCCAGCGGCTTTCGCGGATCGCGGTGAAGACGCGGGCATATCCCGCCTTCTGATCGGCATCGAGCAATGCAGGGATGCTGGGCGGCGCCTTGGCGGGGAGGGAAACCCGCGCGTCGCCACCGGCGGCGGGTTCGATCGGGGCGGCGGAGGCACTTTGGCCGGCGGCGATCATCGCCCCCATGGTCAGCATATACGTAACAAGCTGCCCCGGTTTCATCCTCGCATATCCCCCATCAGCATCTGCAAGTCCTTCCAGCTTTCCGCTTTGGCCATCGGCTTCTCGATGAGGAAGCGGGGATGGAAGCTGGCAATCGCCCTGCTTTTGCCGTTCTTATGATCAAGTTCGTGTGAATGTCCGCGTGCGCTGGTGAGTTCGGTCCCGAGCACGGCACGGCTCGCCGCATTGCCCAGCAATAGCAGCCCGCGCGGGGCGACCAGGCCGACATGATGAAGCGCGATCTCGGCCAGCCGCGCCTCCAGCCCGGCGGGCGCGCGTCCGGCCAGCGGGCGGCGTGCGCAGACCGAGGCGATGTGGACCGTCTCCCGCGACTGGCCGATCGCGGCCAGCATCCGGTCGAACAGCCGGCCGGGCGCGCCGGACAGGATCTGCCCCGCGTCGCCATCGTCGCGGTCGGGGCAATCGACCAGCACCATCAGCTTCGCATTGATCGGCCCCGTCGCAGCGAGCGATATGCCGTCCCATGCCGTCTCCGGCGCGGCGTCGGACAACCGCCACGCCAGGAACGCCTCCAGCGTATCGGGAAGGGGCGTGGGCTGTGCCGGGGCCAGCGCGACCACGCCGCCATGCATGGCGGGCGTCGCACTCGCCATGGTCGGCGCGGGGGGCGTGAAGGCCATGGGCCGCACCGGTTCGGCGGCCATCCAGTCGCGGGGTTCCTCCTCGACCAGCAGGTCGACGCCCGCGTCATGCCACCAATCGAGCACGCTGGCCGCCAATGCGGTGTCGAACGTTGGAAGAACCCCCATATGACTTGCTTCCATGCTGCAAGGTTGACGTGCGCGTCAATCTGTCGGATCGACGGTCGGGACAAGATGTTTCCCGTCCGCGCCCGGACGAACCCGCCATAGCGGGACCCTACGGCAGCGGCGCGGTCACAATGCGAGGATGCCATGAGCGAACGCGAATCGATGCCTTATGACGTGGTGATCGTCGGCGCTGGTCCGGCGGGCCTGTCGGCGGCGATCCGCCTGAAACAGCTCGCGGGCGAGCAGGGCGGCGAATTGTCGGTCTGCGTGCTGGAAAAGGGGTCCGAGGTCGGCGCGCATATCCTGTCGGGCGCGGTGATCGATCCGATCGCGCTCGACGAACTGCTGCCCGATTGGCGCGACGATGGCTGCCCGCTGGCCGAGGTGCCGGTGACGGAGAATCTTCACTGGATATTGAGCGCGGGCAAGCACCGCAACCTGCCCCATGCGCTCACCCCGCCCTTCATGCACAACAAGGGCACCTATACCGGGAGCCTGGGCAATCTGTGCCGCTGGCTGGCGGGCAAGGCCGAGGAGCTGGGGGTGGAAATCTTCCCCGGTTTCGCCGCCGCCGAAATCCTGTTCCACGAGGATGGCCGGGTGAAGGGCGTCGCGACCGGCGACATGGGCGTAGGCCGCGACGGCACCCGCAAGCCCGACTATCAACCGGGCCTCGAACTCCACGCCAAATACACCTTCTTCGCCGAGGGCGTTCGCGGCCATCTGTCCAAGGAAATCATCCGCCAGTTCGACCTCGCCCGCGACAGCGATCCGCAGGTCTATGGCCTGGGCGTGAAGGAATTGTGGGACATCGACCCCGCCAAGCATGTGCCGGGCCGGGTGATCCATACCCAGGGCTGGCCGCTGGGCCATGACGCCAATGGCGGCGGTTTCATCTATCACCAGGCGGGCGGGCAGGTCGCGCTCGGCTTCGTGACGTGGTTGAACTATACCAACCCGTACATCTCTCCCTTCCAGGAGATGCAGAAGTGGAAGACCCATCCGGTCATCGCGGAGTTGCTCAAGGGCGGCAAGCGCGTCTCCTACGGCGCGCGGGCGATCAATGACGGCGGGCTCCAGGCGATCCCGAAGCTGACCTTCCCCGGCGGCGTGCTGGTCGGCTGTTCGGCGGGCTTCCTGAACGTGCCGCGGATCAAGGGTACGCACGGCGCGATGAAGTCGGCGATGCTGGCCGCCGAGGCGGCCTTCGCGGCGGTGCAGGCGGGTCGCGAAGGTGACGAACTGACCGATTACCCGCAGGCGTTCCGTGCGTCCTGGCTCTACAAGGAACTGTCGACCGTCCGCAACGTCGTGCCGCTGGTCAAGAAATATGGCGATACGCTGGGCTCCGGCCTGGCGGGCGTGACCATGTGGGCCGAGCATTTCGGGCTGAAGATGCCCTTCACCATGAAGCACAAGCCCGATCACGAAAGCCTGTGGCGCAAGGATCAGGTGAAGAAACCCGATTATCCCAAGCCCGACGGCGTGCTGACCTTCGACCGCCTGTCCTCGGTCTTCCTGTCGAACACCAATCACGAGGAGGATCAGCCGGTCCATCTGACGCTGAAGGACGCCAGCGTTCCGATCGCCCACAACCTGCCCTTGTTCGACGAACCCGCGCAACGCTACTGCCCGGCGGGCGTTTATGAGGTGGTGGGTGTCGAGGAGGGCGATCCGAAGTTCGTGATCAACGCCCAGAACTGCGTCCACTGCAAGACGTGCGACATCAAGGACCCGACCCAGAACATCAACTGGGTCGTGCCGGAAGGCGGCGGAGGACCCAATTATCCCAATATGTAAGCGTTCGTCCCTCGTCCGGGGTTCGGCTCTGGCCCTGATCGCGGCGATTGTCTCGACCCCGGCGGTCGCCGCGGTCAAGGCCGGTCCCGAACCACTCGCCGCCTATCTGTCCGCGCGGGTCGCGGCGGCGGAGGGGCGTTCGGCGGCGGCGGCGAGCGACTATGCGGTCGTGCTGACCAGTTGGCCCGACGATCCCGCCGTCGCGGTCCGGGCCTACCGCGAGGCGATGATCAGCGGCGACGAAGCGCTCGCCCTGCGCGCCGCCCGCGTGATGGAGGCCGAGAAGGTCGCGCCGATCGACGTGGCGCTGCTCGACCTGGCCATCGCGGCGCACAAAGGCGACCGAAGGGCGTATGATGGCGCGCTGACCCGGATCGATGGCGGTGCGCTGCGCATCCTGTCGCCGGTCCTGCGGGCATGGGGTGCATGGGACCGCAAGCAGCCGGTCGAAGCGGCGCTGGACAGCGCGGGCAAGGAGCCGGTCGCACGGCGGCTGGCCGAGGAACATCGCCTGTTGCTGGCGCTGGCGGGGCGGCGGATGGCCGATCCGTCGGCGCGCGTGTTGCTGGAGACGGTGCGTGCGCCCGCCGACACGCGGATCGCGGCGGCAGAATTGATGGCGGGACGCGGCGACGAGGCCAATGCCCGTGGCCTGTTGACCGATCCGCTGGTGTCGTCGGCGCGCGGGAAGCTTGGCCGTAAGCCCGATCTGGGCTTCGGCGTATCGCGACTCTTCGCCCGCGTCGGGGCCGAGCTGGTGGGGGAGGGGCCGCGCCCGCTGGTGATCGCGCTCGCCCGTACCGCCCTGATCGCCGACCCCGGCAACGACCGAGCCCGCCTGTTGATGGCGGAGGCGCTGGCCAAGGACGATGCCTGGGACGCCGCCATCGCCGCGCTGGAGGGCGTCGCTCCCGACCGCGCCTTCGCCCACCGGGCGGCGGTGGTGCGCATCGGCCTGCTGGGAGAGGCGGGCCGCCCGGGCGAGGCGTTGATGCTGGCGAAGGGGCTGGCGACCGCGAAGACGGCGGGGGTCGATGACTGGCAGGTCTATGCCGATCAGTTGATCGCCGCCAAGCGCCCGGCGGATGCCGCCCCCTGGTATGAGCGCGTGACCCGCGCCGATCCGCCGCTGCCCTGGGCCGCCTGGCTGCAATATGGCGGCGCGCTGGATCAGGCGGGGCGCAAGGACGAGGCCGATGCCGCGCTCGCCCGTGCGGTGGCGCTGGGTCCAGAGGAACCGCTGGCGCTCAATTATCTGGGCTATGCGCGGATCGAGCGGGGAGAGGACGTGCCCGGATCGCTGGCGCTGCTCGAACGCGCGAGCAAGCTGGCGCCGGACGATGCCTCGGTCACCGATTCGCTCGGCTGGGGCTATCACAAGGCGGGGCAGACAGGGCGCGCGCTGCCCCTGGTCGAGCAGGCGGCGATGGCCGAACCCGCCAATAGCGAAATCGCCGATCATCTGGGCGATATCTATTGGGCGCTGGGGCGGCATTATGAAGCGCGCTATGCCTGGCGTGCGGCCGCGCTGACCGCCGACGATAGTGAGCAGGCGGCGCTGGCGGCGAAGCTGGCGCGTTGAGCGGTCTTGCCGCGCCGCGCCGGGCGACGCATGGGCTGGGTATGACCGTCATCGTCGAGACCGCCCCCGCCAAGATCAACCTGGCCCTTCACGTCCGCCGTCGCCGCGCCGATGGCTATCACGATCTGGAAACGCTGTTCGCCTTTTGCCGCGACGGCGACAGGGTGACGGTCGAGCCGGCGGCAGCGACCAGCCTGACCCTGACCGGCCCTTTTGCCGCAGTGCTGGCGGGCGAGGCGCAGGAGGACAATCTGGTCACCCGCGCAGCGCGCCGTTTTGGCGAGCGCTTCGGCGTGACCGGGGGCCATGCCATCACGCTCGACAAGCATCTGCCGGTCGCGTCCGGGATCGGCGGCGGGTCGGCGGATGCGGCGGCCACTTTGCGGGCATTGGCGCGGTTGCATGATGTTCCGCTCGACCATGCCGACCTGTTCGCGCTGGCCGCCGGTCTGGGCGCGGACGTTCCCGCCTGTCTGCTCGGACGGACGGCGCGGGGCGAGGGGAAGGGCGATGCGCTTCGACCGCTGCCGCCGCTCGGCGACCGGCCGGTGCTGCTGGTCAATCCGGGCGTGGGCGTATCGACGGCGGCGGTGTTCGGGCGCTGGGACCAAGTCGATCGCGGGCCGCTGGGTGAAGGCGATGCGATGGCGGTCGCGGCGGACGGACGCAACGACCTGGAGCCCCCGGCGCGCGCCATCGCGCCGCAGATCGATGCGGTGCTGGCGCTGTTGGAGGGCGCGGCGGACGTGGAACTGGCGCGCATGTCGGGATCGGGGGCGACCTGCTTTGCGATCTTTCGTGACGTGGCGGCGCGCGACGCGGCGGCGCGGACCGCTTCGGCACGGGGCTGGTGGGTACTGCCGACATTTTTACAGTGAGTTTTGTTCCGCTCTTGTTCTCACGGAACAAAACGCATACATAGCAGATGCGTTGAATGGACCACGCGCATGGTCTAGCGAGGGAAGCATCTGATGGCCGCCAATCTGAAAGTGATCGAAACAGGCATGGCAACCGCAAACGCAGACCGGCAAAAGGCGCTCGACGCCGCGCTCGCCCAGATCGACCGGGCATTCGGCAAGGGCTCGGCGATGAAGCTGGGGCAGAAGGAGACGATGCAGGTCGAGGCGATCTCGACCGGCTCGCTGGGCCTGGATATCGCACTGGGCGTCGGCGGCCTGCCGCGCGGCCGCGTGATCGAGGTTTATGGCCCTGAATCCTCGGGCAAGACGACGCTGGCGCTGCACGTCATCGCCGAGGCGCAGAAGATGGGCGGCACCGCCGCCTTCGTCGACGCCGAACACGCGCTCGACCCGGTCTATGCCAAGAAGCTGGGCGTCAACATCGACGAACTGATCGTGTCTCAGCCGGATACCGGCGAGCAGGCGCTGGAAATCACCGACACGCTGGTCCGCTCGAACGCGATCGACGTGCTGGTGGTCGACTCGGTTGCCGCGCTCGTGCCACGTGCGGAAATCGAGGGTGAGATGGGCGACAGCCATGTCGGCCTCCAGGCCCGTCTGATGTCGCAGTCGCTTCGCAAGCTGACCGGCTCCATCAGCCGTTCGCGCTGCATGGTGATTTTCATCAACCAGCTTCGCATGAAGATCGGCGTGATGTACGGCAACCCGGAGACGACGACGGGCGGCAACGCCCTGAAATTCTATGCCTCGGTCCGGCTCGACATCCGTCGCACCGGCGCGATCAAGGATCGTGAGGAAGTGACCGGCAACGCCACCCGCGTGAAGGTGGTGAAGAACAAGGTCGCGCCGCCGTTCAAGCAGGTCGAATTCGACATCATGTATGGCGAGGGCATCTCGAAGATCGGCGAGATCCTGGACCTGGGTGTGAAGGCCGGGCTGGTCGAGAAGTCGGGGAGCTGGTTCTCCTACGACTCGGTGCGGATCGGGCAGGGGCGTGAGAACGCCAAGACCTATCTGCGCGACAATCCCGACATGGCCGACCGTCTGGAGCGCGCCATCCGTCAGCGGACCGAAAAGGTCGCCGAAGAGATGATGACCGGCCCTGATGCCGAGGACGATATCTGAACCCGGGGAAACGGCCCGCCAGCGATGGCGGGCCGTTTCGCTTGTGGCGCATGCGGGGTGGGGCGATGACCAGCGGACTGGATTGGCGTGGCCGGGTCGGCGATATCTGGGCGGCGGAATGGCGTCGCACCGATCGCAGCCTCGCCGATCTGTCACGCCACCTGAACGCTGCGATCGCAGCAGTCGCCCCGGAGCAGGGGCTCGCGCTCGATATCGGAAGCGGGGCGGGGGCGACCAGCCTGGCGCTTCATGCCGCGCGACCTGGGTTATGTGTGACGGGTGTCGATCTGTCGCCGGACCTGGTAACGGTCGCGCAAGGCCGGGCGGCGGACGAGGGCGGCGGGGCGGACGAGGTGCATCTGCGTTTTCGCTGCGACGATGCGATCCGACTGGCGGCGCGTGAGGGGCCGTTCGACCTCTTCGTCTCGCGCCACGGCGTGATGTTCTTCCCCGATCCGGTCGCGGCCTTTCGAGGGTTGCGACAGGCGGCGACCGATGACGCCGCGTTCGTCTTTTCCTGTTTCGATGAGCGCGGGCATAACGGCTTCGCGACCCTGGCCGATGCGGTGATCGGACACACGCCCCCCACGCCCGCCGGATATGAGCCCGGACCCTTCGCCTTCGCCGACAGCCATAGGGTGGCGGACTGGCTGGAGCAGGCGGGATGGGCGCCGGGTGCGGCGGCGCGCCTCTCCTTTGAATATGTTGTCGGAGCGGGGGAGGATCCGGTCGCCGATGCGATCGCCTTCCTGTCGCGCATCGGCCCCGCCGCTCGGGCGATCTCTGCGGCCACTCCCGATGAACGCGACCGGATCGTTAAGGCGTTGGGGCGGGCTCTGTCGGACTATCGAGTGGAGGACCGCGTCGTTCTGCCCGCCTCCGCCTGGATCTGGCGCGCCCATGCGCGGGGTGGTGCGGGATAGGCGTGTGGCGGTGGGGCTGGCGCATCGTCTGATCTTGTCCTGACGGATCGCCACGATGAGGCGCGCTGCGCACCGACGTTCCATCCTGCTTGGCCCCGAACGACATTCGGGCTGCGCCGCCTTCACTCCTCCCCTGCGAGAGGAGGGCGGGCGTGCGGAGCATGGTGGCGGGGTATCCCCCTATCGAAAGCGCGACGCCGCTGCGTCAGGCCTGACGGCCTGCCACTTCCCCTTTCAGGACTCCTCTGCAAAACTCCCTCAGCACCATTCCGGCAAAGGCCGGAAGCCAATTGCTGGACGATTGGAAATGACTTTAATTGCTTCCCAACTGGACCCCGGCATCCGCCGGGGTGGTACATGGTATTGGGCGAGGTCCCGACTTTCGCAGGGGTTTCCTTCCAGGGGAGGAATTGAGTGAATGTCGATTCGCGCCGGTCCCTCTCGAACGGGGTTCGCGCAGAGGCGCAGAGAACGCAGAGATGTTTCGATTGAGCGTCCCGTCCGAGGGGGGGCAAGCTTGGCGCATGGATCGGATCATGACCGCCCGGTCCGTACGCATCCCGATCGCGGCGAGCGATGACTTGCCGAAGCCCGGATTGGGCCCCGCGAGACGATTGATGCGTTATCGCGCCCGCATCATGGGGAACAGGCATGACGATCATCGTCCATCATCTGGAAAACAGCCGGTCGCAGCGTATCCTCTGGATGCTGGAGGAACTGGGGCTGCCCTATGACGTGAAGCGCTATGAGCGCGATCCCAAGACGATGCTGGCCCCGCGCGAGTTGCGTGCCGTGCATCCGCTTGGCAAATCGCCGGTGATCGAGGATGACGGCATGGTGATCGCCGAGACGGGGGCGATCATCGAATATCTGGTCGGCAAGGGCGATGGCCGCCTGGGACCGCCCGCGCATCGGGAAGCCATGCAGCGCTGGCGCTTCTGGCTGCATTATGCCGAGGGATCGCTGATGCCGCCGCTGTTCGTCCTGCTCGTGCTCAGCCGCATACCGGTGATGGGCAAGGCCGCGATCAAGCGCTTCCGGCCGATGATCGACCGTCATCTCGACTATATCGAAAGCGAATTGCAACGCGCGCCCTGGTTCGCGGGCGAGCAGATGACCGCCGCCGACATCATCATGAGCTTCCCGCTGGAGGCCGCTCGCGCCCGGGCCGGGCTGAACGAAAGCCGCCCGGCGACGATCGCGTGGCTGGAGCGGATCCATGCCCGCCCCGCCTATCAGGCCGCGCTCGCCAAGGGTGGGCCCTATGCCTATGCGTGAGGGCGGAGGCTGGGGTTCACCCCATGCCCTGCCCATCGCCACTTACGTAACGTCGCCAAACCGCAAAGGATGGTGACGATTCGGCGCACCATCCCCCGCGCGAACGCCCTCAATGCCCCCCGATCTGCCGAAAGCTGTCCGGTGCCGGCTCGGCGGGAGTCCCCGATGGCGCCCGCAGCGATTCGACATCCACCGGCTCGGGCGGATCGAGCGGGCCTTCCCATTTCGCGATGACCGCACTCGCCACCGCGTTGCCGATGACGTTGGTCGCCGAACGCCCCATGTCGAGGAAATGATCGACCGCCAGGATCAACAGCAGCCCCGCCTCGGGAATGTTGAACATCGGCATGGTCGCCGCGATCACCACGAGCGAGGCGCGCGGCACGCCCGCAATCCCCTTCGACGTGACCATCAGGACCAGCAGCATCGTGATCTGCTGCCCGATCGACAGGTCGATGCCGTACGCCTGCGCGATGAACAGCGACGCGAAGGTCATGTACATCATCGAGCCGTCGAGGTTGAACGAATAGCCCAGCGGCAGCACGAAGCTGGCGATGCGCGGCGGCACGCCGAACCGGTCCAGCCCCTCCAGAATGCGCGGATAGGCCGCCTCGGACGACGCGGTCGAAAAGGCCAGGATCAGCGGCGCGCGGATATGCGCGATCAGGTCGCGGATGCGCGGCCCGATGAACAGCGTGGCGATACCGAGCAACACGCACCACAGGAGCAACAGGCCGAGATAGAAGCTGCCCATGAAGATGGCGAGCTTGCCGATCACCGACGGCCCCTGCTCGATCAGCGTCCCCGCCACCGCCGCGAACACCGCGATCGGGGCGACGCGCATGACGTAATCGGTGACCTGCAACATGACGGCGACCAGCGCATCGACCGCGCGCACCAGCGGCGCGGCGCGCTCGCCGACCGCCGTGATCGCGACGCCCAGGAAGAGCGAGCCGATGACGATCTGCAAGACCTCGTTGGTCGCCATCGCCTCGATCAGCGAGGCGGGGACGAGGTGGGTGACGAATTTCTGCAGGTCGAACCCCGCCTTCACCACGCCGCTATCGGCGGTGACGGCGGGCAGCGGCAGGTTCAGGCCGACGCCAGGCTGCAACAGATTGACGAGCAACATGCCCAGGCTGAGCGAGACGAGGCTGGCCGAAATGAACCAGGCGAGCGACCGGAAACCGATCCGCCCCAGTGCCTTGGTATCGCCCATCTGTGCGATGCCGGATACCAGGGTCGCGAAGACCAGCGGCGCGATGATCATCTTGATCAGGCGCAGGAACAGGCCGGTGACGATCGCAAAATATTTGGCGATCGTCGTCAGTTGCGCGGTCGCCGCCGCGCTGCCGTCGTCGAGCGACAGGTTGATCGCAAGCCCGACGATCAGGCCCAAAACCAGCCCGATGAAGATGTACAAGGTCAGCCGCTTGGCCATGCATCCCCCAATATAAGTTCCACGCGCGAGCCAAGGGCATTGCGGCGCTCAGGTCAAGAATTCTATCGTCCGGCCATGCAGACCCTGTTGTCCCGCCGCGCGCTGGTCGCGGCCGCCGCCCTGCCGCTTCTGATCCGTCCGGGGCTGTTGCGCGCTGCCGAGCCCGATCTGGCGGGATTGTCCGATATCACGGGCGGGGCGGTGCCGATCGGGCCGGAGGAGCGCGCGCGGCGGCTGGCGCGGGCGCAGCAACTGATGAAGGCGAACGGCATCGGCGCGGTGCTGATCGAGCCGGGATCGAGCCTGGTCTATTTCACCGGCGTCCGCTGGGGCCGGAGCGAGCGGCTGACCGCCGCGATCCTGCCGGTCGAGGGCGAGCCGTGCATCGTCACCCCCTTCTTCGAAGAACCCTCGGTCCGCGAGACGCTGGCCGTGCCCGCGGAGGTGCGGGTGTGGCAGGAAGACCAGAACCCGCTCGCCATCGTCGCGGGCTTCCTGCGTGATCGCAAGCTGGCAGGGCGTCCGGTCGGCATCGAGGAGACGGCGCGCTTCTTCGCCTTCGATGGCTTGCAAAAGGCTTTGCCGGACGCGCGCTTGGTATCCGCCAATCCGATCGTGCGTGGGTGCCGGATGGTGAAGACCCCCGCCGAGATCGCATTGATGCAGGTGGCGACCGATGTGACCATGGCGGCCTATCGCTGGCTCCACCGCCGTGTCGAGGCGGGGATGACGGGCGCGGAGATCGGCGCGCTGATGAGCGCCGCGACCCGCAAACTGGGCGGCAACCCGGAATTCAGCATGGCGCTGATCGGTGAAGCCTCCGCCTATCCGCATGGCAGCAAGCAGGTGCACAAGGTCGCCGATGGCCAGGTCGTCCTGATGGACTGCGGCTGTACGGTCGAGGGTTACCAGTCCGACGTCTCGCGCAGTTGGGTGCATGGCACGGCCAGCGCGGAGCAGCGCAAGGTCTGGGACACGGTTGCACGCGGGCAGCAAGTGGCACGCGCGGCGGCGAGGATCGGCGCTCCGGCGGGAAGCATCGACGATGCGGTGCGGCGTTTCTACACCGCGCAAGGGTTCGGCCCCGACTATCGCCTGCCCGGCCTGTCGCACCGGACCGGCCACGGTATCGGCATGGACGGGCATGAGCCGGTCAATCTGGTGCACGGCGAGGCGACTCCGCTGGCCCCCGGCATGTGCTTTTCGAACGAGCCGGGGCTGTACCTGCCGGGCAAGTTCGGCATCCGGCTGGAGGATTGCTTCCATATGACCGAGAACGGGCCGGTCTGGTTTTCGCAGCCGCCAAGGTCGATCGAGGTGCCGATCGGGTGATCGACCAACTGGAAGATCAGGGCCATGCGCTCTGGCCGTCACGGCTGAACGAGCGCGAGCGCGCCGAACTGGCGGCGCTGTTTGCCGACTGGCCCGCCGGGCGTCCCGGACAGCGGATCGACCCGGCGCGTGCGGGTGCTCTGTCGGGCGTGCGCCGACTGATCGCGGACCGGGCTTCGGCCATGCGCCCCGTCCGTGCGCTGCTGTTCGACAAGACGGACGATGCGAATTGGGCGCTCGCCTGGCATCAGGATCGGACGGTCGAGGTCGCGGAGCGGCGCGAGGTCGACGGCTTCGGCCCATGGACCGTCAAACAGGGCAGGGTGCATGTCGCGCCGCCGGTATCGCTGCTCGAACGCATGATGACGGTGCGCTTTCACCTCGATCCGGTGGATGCCGACAATGCGCCCCTGCTGGTCGCGCCGGGGTCGCATCGGCTGGGTCTGATCCCGGAAGCGTCGATCAATGACGTGGTTGAGCGGTGCGGCGAGGCGATGGACCTGGCGGAAGCGGGATCGGTCTGGCTGTACCGGACGCTGATCCTTCACGGCTCGGCCCGATCGAGGCCGGGGCGGCATCGCCGGGTGCTCCAGATCGACCTGTCGGCGGACGACTTGCCCGGCGGGTTGCGTTGGGCAAGCGATGCGGAAACTGCGGAAACTGCGGAAACTGCGGAAACTGCGGAAACTGCGGAAACTGCGGATGCGACGGAGCGCCCCGAACGCGCGGGCGCTTGAGCGCGCGTGAAACCTCGCCTAAGTCGCTTGGCCATGACCTCGACCAACGACATTCGCCGCGGCTTTCTCGACTATTTCGGAAGTGAAGGGCACCAGATCGTCCCTTCCGCGCCGCTCGTGCCGCAGAACGACCCGACGCTGATGTTCGTCAATGCGGGCATGGTGCCGTTCAAGAACGTGTTCACCGGGCTGGAATCGCGTCCCTACTCCACCGCCACCAGCTCGCAGAAATGCGTCCGCGCCGGGGGCAAGCATAACGATCTCGACAATGTCGGCTATACCGCGCGGCACCATACCTTCTTTGAAATGCTGGGCAATTTCTCGTTCGGCGACTATTTCAAGGAACAGGCGATCACCCATGCCTGGACCCTGCTGACCAAGGTCTGGGGCATTCCGGCCGAAAAGCTGACCGCCACCGTCTATCACACCGATGACGAGGCGTTCGACCTGTGGAAGAAGATCGCCGGGCTCCCCGAGCACAAGATCATCCGTATCCCGACCAAGGACAATTTCTGGGCGATGGGCGAGAACGGGCCGTGTGGTCCGTGCTCGGAAATCTTCTACGACCACGGCGACCATATCTATGGTGGCCCTCCCGGCAGCCCGGAGGAGGATGGCGACCGATTCGTCGAAATCTGGAACCTCGTCTTCATGCAGTTCGAGCAGGAAGCCAATGAGATCGTCGGCGAACTGCCCAGGAAGTCGATCGACACCGGCATGGGACTGGAGCGGATCGCCGCCGTGCTCCAGGGCGTGCATGACAATTACGATACGGACACCTTCAAGGCGCTGATCGCGGCGTCGTGCGAACTGACCCACACCAAGGCTGAGGATGGCCAGAAGGCGTCGCACCGCGTGATCGCCGACCATCTGCGCTCGGCGGGTTTTCTGGTGGCGGACGGGGTGCTGCCCGCCAATGAAGGGCGCGGATATGTTCTTCGCCGGATCATGCGCCGGGCAATGCGTCATGCGCATCTGCTGGGTGCCAAGGAGCCGTTGATGCACCGGCTGGTCCCGGCGCTGGTGTCGGAAATGGGCGCGGCCTATCCCGAACTGGTCCGAGCGCAGCCGCTGATCGAAGCGACCTTGAAGCAGGAGGAAACCCGTTTTCGCCAGACGCTGGACAAGGGGTTGAAGCTGCTCGACGAAGCGACGGCGGGCATGGCTCCGGGCGCGACGCTGGCGGGTGAGACGGCGTTCAAGCTCTATGACACGTACGGCTTTCCCTATGACCTGACCGAGGACGCGCTGCGCGCGCAGAATCTGTCGGTCGACCGGGCGGGCTTCGACGCCGCCATGGCCGAGCAGAAGCGCGCCGCGCGCGCCGCGTGGAAGGGCTCGGGCGCGAAGGCGTCGGATGACGTCTGGTTCGACATCGCCGAAGAGACGGGTTCGACCGAGTTTCTGGGTTACGCCTCGGACACCGGCGAGGGCGAGGTGCTGGCGCTGGTCAAGGACGGTGCGCGGGTCGATAGCGCCGGTGCTGGCGAGAGCGTCGCGATCATCGTCAACCAGACGCCCTTCTATGGCGAGAGCGGCGGCCAGGTCGGCGACAGCGGCACCATCTCCAGCGATACCGGCTTGAAGGCGGTCGTCACCGACACCTCCAAGCAGCTTGGCCGCGTGTTCGTGCACAATGGCCAAATTCAGGAAGGCGGGATCAAGGTCGGCGACAGCGTGAAGCTGGCCATCGACACCACCCGCCGCGCCGCGATTCGCGCCAACCACTCGGCGACGCATCTGCTGCATGAGGCGCTTCGCCAGCGGCTGGGCACCCATGTCGCGCAGAAGGGCTCGCTGGTCGCGCCGGAGCGTCTGCGCTTCGACTTCTCGCAGCCGGTCGGCATGACCGCCGACGACATCGCCGAGGTCGAGACACGGGTGAACGAGCAGGTGCGCGGCAACGGGCCCGTCGTCACCCGCCTGATGACCCCCGACGAAGCGATCGAAATGGGCGCGATGGCGCTGTTCGGCGAGAAATATGGCGACGAGGTCCGCGTCGTGTCGATGGGCGAGGATGCCGATGGCACCTACTCCCTCGAACTCTGCGGCGGTACGCATGTGAACGCGCTGGGCGAGATCGGCGTGTTCAAGATCGTGTCCGAAGGCGCGGTGTCGAGCGGCGTCCGCCGTGTGGAGGCGCTGACCGGCGAAGGCGCGCGGGCCTATCTGTCGCATCGTGACGACATGCTGAAGGCCGCCGCCGCGACGCTGAAGACCACGCCCGACGACGTGCCCGCGCGCATTGCCGCGCTGGTCGAGGATCGGCGTCGCCTGGAGCGCGAACTGGCCGAGGCCAAGAAGGCGCTCGCCATGGGCGGCGGGGCCGGTGGCGCGGCCGCCGGGCCGGAGCAGATCGGCGATGTCGCGTTCATCGGCCAGGTGCTCGACGGCTTCGAGGCCAAGGGACTGCGCGGCGCGGTGGACGATGCCAAGCAGCGTCTGGGCGGATCGGGAGTCGCGGTGATGGTCGCGGTGAATGACGGCCGCGCCTCGGTGGCGGTCGGCGTCACCGACGACCTGACGGCCAGGCACAATGCGGTCGAACTGCTGCGCAAGGCGGTGGCGGCGCTGGGCGGGCAGGGCGGCGGTGGCCGTCCCGACATGGCCCAGGGCGGCGGCCCGGATGGCACCAAGGGGGCTGAGGCGTTGCAGGCGGTTCGGGACGCTCTTGCAGGCTGAAGCCATATCGAAGGGAGCAAGCGATGCGAAAGACCATTTTGAAGGCTTTGACATTGCTTGCTTCTTTTGTCGGGGCATCGAGCGGTGCCGTCGCGCTGGCGCAGAGCGGCGCGACGGCGAGCGACCCGGTCGTCGTGACCGCGCGACCCTTGCCGGACCGGCGGCAGACTCTACGCTGGTTCGGTTCGATCTCTGGCTATCCCTCCGGTGACGAACCGCTGGCCCGCATGACCGAGCCCTTGTGCATCGCCATTTCCGGAATGTCGGCGAAGGTCGCGGTCCCGATCGCGAACCGCATTCTGGAGCATGCCGAGCGGCTGGGAATCAGACTGGGCGGCGACAAATGCAGCCCCAATGTCCTCGTCCTGTTCGTCGAAAACGGGGCCCGGCAGGTCGCCTGGCTTGCCGATCATCGTCCGGGCGTGTTCGGCACCCTGTCCGCGCATGAGGTAGGCACGCTGGTCCGCGACAAGGGACCGGTCCATGCCTGGAGCCTGACGGCGATCACCAGCCGCGATGGCGATCCCCTGATCCAGATCGGCGGCGGCGTGCCCACGCTGCGCATTCCGACCGCCAGCCGGATCAGCCTGTCCACCAAAGCCCATATCGCCGCCGCCCTGGTGCTGATCGACAATGGTGCGGCGGATGGAAAGACCGTCAACCAGATCGCCGATTACACGACGATGCGGCTGCTTGCCCAGGTCCGCCCGCGCAAGGGCGAGGGCGTGTCCACCATATTGTCGCTGTTCGATGGCGACGGCGCCGCGCCGGAGGCGATGACGCCGTTCGACTGGGGGTATCTGCGCGGGCTCTATTCGGGTCCTGGCGACCGCCGCCCCATGTTCCAATATGCCGCGATGGCGCGTTTCGTCGAAGAGGAAACGGCCAAAGGAGAGGCCAAGCCGTGAGTACCCCCAACGGACGTCGCGACCTGACGGCGGGGCCGATCGGCAAGACGCTGCTGCTGTTCGCATTGCCCACTCTGGGGTCGAGCGTGCTGCAATCGCTGAACGGCTCGATCAACGCGATCTGGATCGGCCAGTTCCTGGGCGAGCGCGCGCTGGCGGCGACGACCAATGCGAATATCATCATGTTCCTGCTGGTCGCCGCGACCTTCGGCTTCGGCATGGCGGCGACGATCCTGATCGGCCAGAATATGGGGCGGCGGGATGTCGAGGCGGTGCGCCGGGTGCTGGGATCGGCGCTGGGGCTGTTCGTGGTGATCTCGACCGCGACGGTGGTCGTGGGCTGGCTGGCCGCGCCTGCCATCCTGCGCGCGCTGGCGACCCCGGCCGAGGTCTATCCGCTGGCGCTCGCCTATCTCCGCGTGATCTTCGTCGCGATGCCGCCGGGGTTCATCGGCGTGCTGCTGACCATGGCGTTGCGCGGGGTGGGCGATTCGATCACGCCGTTGAAGTTCATGGCGCTGGGCTCGGTGCTCGACGTCGTGCTGAACCCCGTCTTCATCCTGGGGCTCGGCCCCGCACCGGCGCTGGGGATCGAGGGGTCGGCGGTGGCGACGCTGATCGCCAATAGCGGATCGCTGCTGGCGATGGTGATCTATCTCTACGCCAAGGATCTGGTCATCCGGTTGCGCGGCGCCGAGTGGCGCTATCTGGTCCCGACGCCGACGCTGCTCAAGACGATCGTGGTCAAGGGCTTTCCGATGGGGCTCCAGATGCTGGTCGTCTCCACCTCCGCGCTGGCGATGATGGGGCTGGTCAACCGGCACGGCACCGCGACCACCGCGGCTTACGGCGCGGCGAACCAGCTTTGGACCTATATCCAGATGCCCGCCATGGCGGTCGGCGCGGCGGTCAGCGCGATGGCGGCGCAGAATATCGGGGCGGGCCAGTGGGACCGGGTCGACCGGATCACGAACGCGGGGCTTCGGATGAACCTGCTGCTGACCGGCGTGCTGGTGCTGGCGGTGACGCTGCTCGACCGGCACGTCCTGTGGCTGTTCCTGGGCAGTGAGCGGGAGGCGATCGGGATCGCGACGCGGATCAACCTGATCGCCGGGTGGAGCTTCATTCTGTTCGGCGTGTCGATGGTGCTGGCGGCGACGGTGCGGGCCAATGGCGCGGTGGTGGGACCGCTCGTCATCCTGGCGATTTCGATGTTCCCGGTCCGCTTCGGCCTCGCCAACCTGCTGGAGCCCAGCCTGGGGGCGGACGCGATCTGGTGGAGCTTTCCGGCAGGCTCGCTCGCCTCGATGGTCATGACGATCGGCTATTATCGCTATGGCGATTGGCGCAAGGGGCGAATGGCCGTGGCCGACAAGCAGGAATGCGAGGAACAGGCGCTGGCGGAAGGGCAGCCGACCAACAAGGCGATGCCGGTCGGATAGTCGCGGGCGGGGATGCCCCTCCACCACCGCGTCGCGGCGGTCCCGCCTCCCCATCGATGATGGGGAGGATGGGTTACTCCGCCGGGGCCATCACCTCGATGATGCCGGGCGCGATCCTCGCGGTGACGGGGGTGCGGGCCAGGACCTCGCCGTCGATCGAGATGGGCAGCGGCGGGATGCTGTTGAGCCGGATTTCGCGTCCCCGGAACTCGCGCACCTTTTCCTTGCGATAGTCGCTGTGCAGGACACTGGCCGCCCAGTTGACGAGCAGGCGGCGCTTCACATGGCCGCACACCGCCTGCACCACGATTTCGCCCGAATCGACCGCTGCCGATTCCACCAGTTCGGTGCCGCCATGGTATGGGCCGTTGGAAATACGCACCTCGACCACCCGCAGCCGCTCGCGCTTGCCGTCCTGCTCGACGATCAGCGTGAAGGGGCGGAAGCGCAGGAACTGATAGGCCGCCCAGCCCAGATAACCGAGCCGCCCCGCCACGCGCTTCAGACCGTGCGGCACGGTCTCGGCGATCTTGGGGCTGATCCCCATGGCGGCGCAATTGGCGTAATAGTCGTTGTCGATCATGCCCAGGTCGATGCGGCGCGGACGACCGGTGCGGATCACCTCCACTGCCCCCTCGATGTCGAGCGGGATGTTCAGTGACCGCGCGAAGCTGTTCGCGGTGCCGAGCGGCAGGACGCCCAGCATGACCTCATGCCCGACCATCAGGTCCACGAGCCCGCTGATCGTCCCGTCGCCACCGCCCAGGATCAGCAGGTCTGGCTTGGCGGCCAGCAATTCGCGAACCGTCGGCTCCAGATCCTCCGGGTCCTCGATCGCACGGGCATCGACGGGGTAGGGGAGGCCGGACATGGCGGCACAAGCCTGTCGGAACAGAGCCTGTCCGCGCCGCGATTTGGCATTCACCACCATCGCGGCCGATCGTATCTCTCTCACCCTCATATCCTTTCGCACCCGGAACGCTTTATCCAACGCTTGGCAAGCGCGGTACGATCCCCCAAATGCCATAAGCATGACCGCATCCTTTCCCGCGCTTCGCCTTCGTCGTACCCGCGCCTCCGACTGGAGCCGTCGGCTGCATGCCGAGAATGTGCTGACCCCCGCCGATCTGATCTGGCCGCTGTTCGTGACCGAGGGGCAGGGGGTGGAGGAACCCATCGCCAGCCTGCCCGGCGTATCGCGCTGGTCGCTGGACGGGATCGTGGCGCGCGCGCGCGAGGCGGCGGAACTGGGCATTCCGTGCCTGGCGCTGTTCCCCAACACGCCCTCACACCTCCGCACCGATGACGGGCGCGAGGCGCTGAACCCCGACAATCTGATGTGCCGGGCGATCGCGGCGATCAAGGATGCAGTGCCGGAGATCGGTGTGCTGACCGATGTCGCGCTCGATCCCTATACCACGCATGGCCATGACGGGCTGGTCGATGCGGCGGGCTATGTCGTCAACGACAGCACCGCCGACGCGCTGGTCCAGCAGGCCCTGACCCAAGCGCGTGCCGGGTCGGACGTGATCGCGCCGTCGGACATGATGGACGGACGCATCGGCCTGATCCGTGCCGCGCTGGAGGCGGAGGGCTTCGTGAATGTCCAGATCATGGCCTATGCCGCGAAATACGCCAGCGCCTTTTACGGGCCGTTCCGCGACGCGGTGAATACGCGCGGTCTGCTGAAGGGGGACAAGCGCACCTATCAGATGGACTCGGCCAATGCCGAGGAGGCGCTGCGCGAGGTCGCGCTCGATCTGGCCGAGGGCGCGGACAGCGTCATGGTGAAGCCGGGTCTGCCCTATCTCGACATCATCCGCCGGGTGAAGGACGAGTTCCGCGTACCGACCTTCGCCTATCAGGTGTCGGGCGAATATGCGATGATCGAGACGGCGGTGGCCGCCGGGGCCGCCGACCGCGACGCCATGGTGCTGGAGACGCTGATGGCGTTCAAGCGGGCGGGATGCGCGGGGGTGCTGACCTATCACGCCGCCCATGCCGCGCGTCTGTTGAACGCCTGAGCCCGGCACGGGAGTGATCGCCCGATCGTCCGGCCTGCCCGCGCGCGCGCTGTTCGTCGCGACGATCCTGACCGGATCGTTCCTGCTGTTCCTCGTCCAGCCGCTGGTCGCGCGGATGGCGCTCCCCCGGCTGGGCGGCGCGCCGGCGGTGTGGAACTCGGCGATGTTCGTCTATCAGGCGCTGCTGCTCGGCGGCTATGCCTATGCCCATGCGCTCGGCCGGTGGCGACCGCGGGTTCAGGCGGGCATCCATCTGGCGTTGTTGGCGGGTGCGGCGCTGTGGCTGCCCATCGGGTTGATGGCGGTCGAACTGCCATCCGATGCGGAGCCCGCCTTGTGGGTGCCGTGGCTGCTGGGCCTGTCCATCGGGCCTCTCTTCTTCGCGGTGTCGGCTCAGGCCCCGCTGATCCAGCGCTGGTTCGCGCTCGCCGAGCCGGGGCGTAACCCTTATGCGCTCTATGCGGCCTCCAATCTGGGCAGCTTTGCCGGGCTGATCGCCTATCCCCTGCTGGTCGAGCCGATGATGACGCTTCACGGGCAGAGCCGGTTGTGGAGCGTCGGCTATGCCCTGCTGGCGGTCATGGTGCTGGCCTGTGCGACGCGGCTGCCGAGCGGGCAGGATCGGGAGAGGGTGGAGGCGCCCGCCTCGTTGCCGCCGGGATGGCGGAAGGTGGCGCTGTGGACCGCGCTGTCGGCGGTGCCCTCGGGTCTGGTGCTGGCGACCTCGACCTATATCACCGCCGATATCGTGGCGATGCCGCTGCTCTGGGTGCTGCCGCTGGGGCTGTATCTGTTGAGCTTCATCATCGCCTTCGCGACGCGGCGCGCGGCGGCGGACACGCTGACCCGGATCGCGCCCGTCACCCTGTTGCTGTTCGGCGGGGTCATCATGGGCGGCTATCCGGGGCGGCCCTATTTCAATGTCGTCGTCGCGCTGCTGCTGCTCTTCATGGTGTCGGTGGCGTTGCACACCGCGCTCTACCGGGCGCGACCGGCGGTCGATCGGCTCACCGGCTTTTATCTGTCGATGGCGGTCGGCGGCGCGCTGGGCGGCGTGTTCGCCGGGATATTGGCGCCGGTGCTGTTCGACTGGACCTATGAATATCCGCTGCTGATCCTGGCGGCGGGCGTGCTGATCCCGCAGCAGTTCATGACCATGGGGCTGCGCCATGCATGGCTGCGGCATCGCCGCGTCATGCTCGTCGCGCTGATCATCGTCATCGGCCTGTTGCTCGGCCTCAGGCTGCTCGGGCAAGCAGCGTGGTTCGGGGAGGAGCGGCAGGGGCCGATCTTCCTCGCGATCGCGCTGCTCGCCTTCCTGACGATCGGCGCGCGGACGGGTTTTGCCCTGTTGCTGGCGGCGGCGTTGGTGCTCTTCGGCGGCTATCGTGCCCTGTCGCTGTCGATGGAGCGCGACGCCCGGATGCGCAGCTATTTCGGCGTCTATACCGTGCGCGACGAGGTCGGTCGCCGCGAACTGGACCATGGGTCGACCGTCCATGGCATCCAGCTACGCGGATCGGAGGCGCGCGAGCGGACGCCGACCACCTATTATGCCCCCGATTCCGGTGTGGGTCGGGCCATGCGCGCCGCGCCCGCCATCTTCGGACCCTCGGCACGGATCGGCGTGGTCGGGCTGGGGACCGGAACGCTCGCCTGCTATGCCAGGCCGGGGCAGAGCTGGCGCTTCTACGAGATCGATCCGGTCATCGTCCGTATCGCGCGCGACACCGGCCAGTTCAGCTATCTGCGGCGCTGCCTGCCCGATCCGGTCATCCGCATTGGCGATGCGCGTATTCGCTTGGCCGCCGAGGCGAGCGACAGCTTCGACCTCCTCGCGCTGGACGCCTTCTCCTCCGACGCCGTGCCCGCGCATCTGCTGACGCGCGAGGCCTTCGCCACCTATGGGCGGGTGCTGTCGCAGCGCGGGCTATTGCTGGTCCATATCTCCAATCGTTTCGTCGATCTGGAGCCGCTGGTGGCCGCCGCCGCGCGCGACGGCGGCTGGGCGGTCGGCAAGCTGGCCTATATCCCCTCGGACCTGGACGAGCAGGAGTCGGCCACCACCTCGGTCTGGCTCGCCCTGTCGCGCGATTCGGGCGTGCTCCGCGCGCTGGAGGCGAGGGGCGGCGACTGGAAAGCCGCGACCGCTCCGCCAGGCCTTGCGCCCTGGACCGACGACTATTCCAGCGTCCTGCCCTTCATCCGGCAGTTCTGAGCGGATCAGCCGCTCGGCAGGCTGGCGGACAGCGCCGCGATCTGCTTGGCCTGACGCTCGACCGCGCCCGCCACCCGCTCGCGCAGGGCGGTGAGCGCGGGATAGTCCGGCTCCAGCGCGGCCGCACGCGCGATGGCGCGGTCGTCTATCTCGGTCAGCAAGCCCGAAGTCCGCGCCCGGATTTCGTCCAGCGCCGCCAGATCGGTCTGCGCGGCCAGCCAGGCATCGCTGCCCACGCTCTGCCCGCGTGCCTTGGCCGCGCCGGCGCGGGCCTGGTCATAGGCCTTGGCGAACTCCCCCTCCACAGCGGTCAGGCGATCGGCGATCCCGGCGATCTGCGTATCGAGCTCGGGATCGGGGCGCAGCGCGACCGGCTTGGTCACCGGCTCGGCAAAGCCCTGCTTCTCGACCGGGCGGACCGCGAGCGAGGGATAGGGCGTCGTGTCGCGGTCGCGCGCGCATCCGGCCAGCATCGTGGCGGACAACAGGCCGAGCAGCGCGATCATCGGGCCGGAGCGGATTGTGGAGAGGGACGGATGGATCATCGCAACCATCCTAGACGGAAGACAGGGCTTGGGAAAATGCCGCACGGACGCTTTGCGGGCGCGTTCCGAAAAAATGTGGATAACCGGGCCGAGGGGCTTGCCATGATCCCGAACCGCTTCTAAGAGCCCACCTCCACAGCGCGCCCGTAGCTCAGCTGGATAGAGCATCAGACTACGAATCTGAGGGTCGGACGTTCGAATCGTTCCGGGCGCGCCAGTGGATCATATCCGGTCTTATCAGACCCATGCGCGCCCGTAGCTCAGCTGGATAGAGCATCAGACTACGAATCTGAGGGTCGGACGTTCGAATCGTTCCGGGCGCGCCACTTTGCAGAATCGCCAGATTTGCTTGCGTTTCGTCGCGACGCGTTGGATAGCGATGGGCACCCAACATCTTGCAGGCCTCGGACGCCGGATGTTCAATTCCGAAATTCGATGGATCGGGTATCGATAAACAGGTCCAACCCTGATGGTCGAAGCTCGGCGATGTATCCATAGAACGTGCGACCACAGAGCGACTTGAGCGGGCGGACGAAATTGTAGATGCCCTGAGCCATGGGATCATCGAAGCGCATCAAGGGACTAGACCTCAGCGTCGGCTATCTTGGGTTGCAGATCGCATTTGGAATCCAGAGCGCCAGCCTGAGCCGCGTGTTCCAGGGACTGGGGGCCTCGATCGACCAGTTGGCAATCCTTTGGCTTGCGGGGCCTGTGACGGGGCTGCTGGTGCAGCCGGTCGTCGGCGGGATCAGCGATCGTCATGGCGGTCGGTTCGGGCGGCGGCGGCCCTATATCCTGGTATCGGCCCTGCTGGTGATCGCCGCACTGGCGGCCTTGCCGATGGCGACGTCGCTGGTGGTGGCCGTGGCGGCGGTCTGGGGACTGGAGGCCGCGATGAATGCACTCCACGCACCCTATCGCGCGCTGGTCGCCGACACGTTGCCGCCCGAGGATCAGGCGGGCGGCTACGCCATGCAGACCGTCTTTATCGGGTTGGGGGCGCTGGCCGGGGCCTGCGCGCCGATCCTGCTCGCCTGGGGCGGCTGGTCGAACGTCGCGCAGCCGGGCCAGACCGCGCCGTCGATCCGGGTGGCGTTCCTGGCGGCGGCGCTGGCAGTGGCGCTGGCAGTCGGCTGGACGGTGGCGCGGGTGCGCGAACCGGCCGCCACCAAAGCGCTGCGGCACGATCCGTCGGCGAGGCCTGGTCGCCGGGCCGACTTCGCCACACTCTGGCAGGCGCTGCGTCCGGTAGCGGCCATCCAATTTCTCAGCTGGTTCGGTCTCTATCTGCTGTGGGTGTATGCCACACCGGTGGTCGCGGCGCAGCTTTACGGCGCGACATCGCCTTTCGATGCCGCCTATGCGCGGGGGGCGGATTTTGTCGGAATTCTGTTCGGGACCTATAACGGAGTGGCCGGGCTGTTCGCCTTTCTGCTGCCGGGGCTGTTCCGGCAGTTCGGGGTGACGCGGGTCCATGCGGCGGCGCTGGCGGCGGGCGCGCTCGGGCTGGCGGGCGTGGCGCTGGTCGCGCATCCCGCCGGACTGGTCGGTTGTGCGGTGCTGATCGGCATCGCCTATGCCTCGATCCTGAGCGCGCCCTTCGTGCTGGCCGGGCGAGCGGTGTCCAGCGCGACGGCGGGCATGTTCATCGGCGTGATGAACATCTTCATCGTCGTGCCGCAGCTGGTTGCGGGGCTGAGCATGGGATGGGTCATCGCGCACGGACTGGGCGGCATGGCCTGGCCCGTCCTGCCCCTGGCGGGCGGGTTGATGGCGATCGGGGCGGTGCTGAGTCTATGTCTGTCGACCATGGACGCGGACACCGCCTTGGCCTAGTGCAAGGTAATGCAAATATCGGGTCGATCATGGCGCGGGTGAAACGGGCTGGGCCGACGCTGGGCGGGATCGCGGCGGAAACCGGCGTGTCGGTCGCGACCGTATCGCGGGTGCTGACCGGGCATAGCGCGATCAGCGAGGAGACGCGCGAGCGGGTGCTGAGCACCGCCGAAAGGCTGGGTTATGTTCATGTGCCGCAAAAAATACGCCGCGCCGTGCCGTCGCTGTCGGAGCAGATCTGCCTCGTCGTGCCGGTTGCCACCGCGCATGGCAGCCAGCTGGCCAATCCGTTCGAGCTGGCACTGATCGGCGGTGTCGGCACCGCTCTGCGCGAGCGGCGGCGCGACATGTCGATCGTGTGGCAGACGCCCTATGACGATACGACGCTGGCACAGTTCCTCGACCAAAGTACCTATGCGGGTACGATTTTCCTGGGCCAATCGCAGTTCCACGACACGCTCAACCGCTATGCGGATATGGGCAAGCCGCTGGTCGCCTGGGGGGTCGAGGTGGCGGGGCAAAGCTATTGCTCGATCGGCAGCGACAATCTTGAGGGCGGATTCCAGGCGACCGCGCATCTGCTGCGCAAAGGGCGGCGGCGCATTGCCTTTATCGGCGCGATGCCGCCGATTGCGGCGGCCCGCACGCCCTTTTCGCAGATCGCGATCCGGTTGGACGGCTATCGCGCAGCGCTGGCGGCACACGGCGTGGCGTTCGATCCCGCCATGGTCCAGACGCCGACCGCCGGGCGGTTCGAGGGGGCGGAGGCGGTCGACAATCTGCTGGAGCGGGGCATCGCGTTCGACGCGATCGTCGCGGCCTCCGACCTGGTGGCGCTCGGCGCGATCCAGACGCTGCGCCAGCGCGGCCTGCGCGTGCCCGAGGATGTGGCGGTGATCGGCTATGACGATATCGACGCGGCGGCGCTGTCGACGCCGGGGCTGACGACCATCCGGCAGGATGTCATCAAGGCGGGCAATCTCCTGGTCTCAAAGCTGCTGCGCATCATCGACGGCCATCGCGCCAAGTCGGAGCGGTTGCCGACCGACCTTGTGATTCGCGAATCCTGCGGCCGCTAAAAGGCGCCGATCTCGTGCAAAATAATGTCCAGCGGGTTCAGCAAGGCACAGAAAAAAAGCAACTTATCTACATGACGCCCAGCAATTTCATGTAAATTGCAATCGTTTGCAAATACGCATTGCATAATTTTGCGCGCGACCTCATTTTTCCCTCATCAGGTGGACCGCCCGTCAGAGGCGTCTTGGAGGGGATTATCATGCGTGGATGTCGCTTGGCGTTGATGGCTTCGGTTGCAGGGATGGTGCCCGTCGCCCCCCTGCTGGCGCAATCCGCCCCACCGGCCGCCGAGGCAAAGGCCGATCCCGCGCCCGAGGCGGCGCAGGCCGATGACCTGGGCCTCAACGAGATCATCGTCACCGGGACGCGCACCGGCACGCGCAAGTTCGAGACGTCCTACGCCATCACCACCATCGACCCGCAGGCGATCGCGCAAAAGGCGCCGCTGGGCATCGCCGACCTGATCGCCTCGACACCGGGCATCTATGTCGAAAGTTCGGGCGGCGAGGTCGGCAACAATGTCTATTCGCGCGGACTTCCGGCGGACAATTACCGTTACCTCCCGCTGCTGGAAGATGGGCTGCCGGTCTGGGAAGAGGGCGCGGGCGCCTTCACCAATGCCGACGAATTCTTCCGCGTCGACGGCACCATCGACTCGCTCCAGATCGTTCGCGGCGGCTCGGCGTCGATCACCGCGTCCAACGCACCGGGCGGTGTCGTCAACGTCCTGACCAAGCGGCCGACCCGCACGTTGCAGGGCATGGTGAAGGGCGAGGTCGGCGACTGGGATCATTACCGGATGGACGCCAACGTCTCCGGTCCGCTGACCGACCGGCTGTCCTTTGCGATCGGCGGCTTCTATCGCGAGGATAACGGCCTGCGGAACCCCGGCTTCACCGGCAACCAGGGCGGGCAGTTCCGCGTCGGCCTGCAATATGACTTTGCCGACACCGGCTCGCTGTTCGTCAGCTATCGCAAGCTGGACGACAAGAACATCTTCTACACCGCCATCCCGCTGGCCAGCCCGTCCCAGGGCCTGCCCGGTCTGGACGCGGGCACCGGCACGCTGGTCAACACGGCGTTCGCGCGGCTGACCGTGCTCGATGGCAGCGGGGCGTTCAACAAGCGGGTGGACCTGACCCAGGGCATCCATACCGACACCGAAACCTTTACCGCGATCTTCAACAAGCCGCTGGGCGATGGATGGGAGATCAACGACCGCGCGCGTTACACGACCGGGACGGTGGACTTTAACGGGCTGTTCAGCTCGGGGATCACGACGTCGCAGGGCTTCCTCGCAGGCGCGCTCACCCGGTTGCAGGCGGCGCGACCCGACACCGTGTCCGCCGTCTATCGCGACGCCAGCAACGGCCAGACCGTCGCGGCCGCGGCGCTGGGCAACCAGTTGGCGCTGACGCAGAGCCTCTTCAACACGGTGGTCAATGTCGAGAATGTCATCAACGACCTGAGCGTCACCAAGAAGCTCGACACCGGCATCGGTCGCCACACCCTGACCGCAGGCTATTATTTCAGCCATTTCACGCAGACGCAGAACTGGAACTGGAACGACATCCTGGTCGAGGCGATCAACCGCCCGCGCTATTTCGATGTGGTCGGGCTGAACGCGGCGGGGCAGCAGACGGTCGCGTTGACCAAGGGCGGCCTGCTCAACCTGCACAGCAATTTGCAGCGTTTCCATGATGATGTGACGATCAATGCGCTGTACCTGACCGATGCGTGGCAGGTGACCGATGCGCTCCGCATCGATCTGGGCGCGCGTTATCATCATGTGTCGAAGAATGGCACGATCGCGCAGACGGCCCGCGCCAATCTGGGCGATGCGACGACCATCGCCGACGACAATGTGCTGGTCTTCACCGGCGCGACAACGCCCTATCGGTTCAAGACCGGCCAATGGGCCTTTTCGGCGGGCGCGAATTACGAGTTCGACAAGCGCGTCGCCGCTTTCGCCCGCTACAGCCGCAGCTTCCGCGTCACGCCGGAATTCGTCCAGTGGTTCGGCGGCGTGCCGGTCGAGAACCGCATCGACCTGGTCGAGGGCGGGCTGAAATATGCGTCCCGGCCCTTCTCGGCCTTCGTGACGTTGTTCTACAACAAGTTCCCGAACATCGCCTTCCAGACGATCGTCGCGGGGCCGAACGGCCAGGCGCAGACGATCAACCAGACGGCGGCGGCGGAGTCCAAGGGGGTCGAGGTCGAAGTCTCGCTGCGCCCGGTCGACTTTTTCGAACTGGCGGCGAGCGGCAATTACCAGAAGATCAGCTATACGAGCTTCGCCGGACAGGATGCGAGCGGACCGTTCGACTTCAGCGGCAACCAGATCGTCCGCCAGCCGCAGGTCCAGGCCTCGATCCGCCCGACGCTGCACCTGCTGGCCGACCGGGTGAACATCTTCGGTGAGGCGGCCTATACCGGCAAACGCTATGTCGATGTGGCCAATACCATCGTCCTGCCCAGCTATACCGAGGTGCGGTTGGGCGCGAACTGGAAGGTCACCGATGCGCTCCAGGCGCAGGTGGTCGCGACCAACCTGTTCAACGAGGTCGGCCTGACCGAGGGCAATCCGCGCGCGGGCTCGATCATCGGGGTGCAGGAGACCGCGTTCCAGGGCCGACCGATCTTCGGTCGCCGCGTTCGTGCCAGCCTGACCTACAGCTTCTGATGCACAAGCGGCTGGGCATGATCGTCGGGCTTGCGGCGCTGGTCGCGGCGACCCCGGCCCTGGGGCAGGCGTGGCGGACCGTGACCTCGCCCGATGGCCGCATCGCGGTCGACCTGGCGGTGGATCATGGCGAGGCGGTGTACCGCGCGCGCTATGACGGCAAGCCGATCCTCGACCGGTCGCGGCTGGGCTTCCGGTTCAAGGATGCCGCGCCGATCGACCACGAGCTGACGCTGGTTTCCAGCCGCCCGACCGCGCTCGACCGCCCCTGGACCCAGCCCTGGGGCGAGCGGCGACGGATGCGCGAAAACTATCGCGGGCTGGTCGCGACGCTCGCCGCGCCGGACGGCCGCAAACTGGGTATCGAGTTCCGCGTGTTCGATGACGGCTTCGGCTTTCGCTACACGCTGCCCGGCGCGGCCGAACAGCCGCTGGTCGTGACCGATGAGGCAACCGAGTTCCACTTCGCGCAGAATTACCGCGCCTGGTCGATCCCGGCGTATCGCGAGAAGTACAGCGAATATGAATATAGCCGCTCGGCGCTGTCCGCGATCCAGACCGCGCAGACCCCGCTGACGCTGGAGGGCGACGGCGTGGCGATGGCGGTGCATGAGGCGGCGCTGGTCGACTTTCCGGCGATGAACCTGCGAATGCCCGAGGAGAACAGCCGGACGCTCAAGGCCGATCTGTCGCCCTGGTCCAATGGCGACCGGGCGCGGACCCATGGCGGGGCGGTGACGCCGTGGCGCGTGGTCATGGTCGCGCCCGACGCCGCGCATCTGGCGGACTCGACCATTGTCCTGAACCTCAACGAACCCAATCGGCTGGGCGACGTGTCCTGGGTCAAGCCTGAGAAATATATCGGCATCTTCTGGGCGATGCACACCGGCCTGCTGACCTGGGAGCCGGGGCCGAAGCTGGGCGCGACCACCGCGCGCGCCAAATCCTATATCGACTGGGCAGCAAAGCACGACATTCCCGGCGTGCTGGTCGAAGGGTGGAATGTCGGGTGGGACGTGCCCCAATGGTGGAAGAACGGCCATTCACGCTTCATTTTCGACCGCGCACAGCCCGCCTTCGACATGGCCGATGTGTCCGCCCACGCCCGCGCCAAGGGCGTGGACCTGATCGGCCATCACGAAACCGGCGGGCAGGTGACGGATTATCTCCGCCAGTTGGAACCCGCGCTGGATTATTATGACCGCTACGGCGTGCGTTCGATCAAGCTCGGCTATGTCGGCACGCGGCTGGACGAAACCGAATGGCCCGACAGCCAATATGCCGTGCAGAGCCTGCAAAAGGTCGTCGAGGCGGCGGCGCGGCACCATATCGCCATCTTCCCGCACGAGCCCGTCAAGGATACGGGCCTACGCCGCACCTGGCCCAACCTGATGAGCCGCGAAGGCGCGCGGGGGCAGGAATATAATGGCGGCAGCCCCGATGGCGGCAATTCGGTCGATCATACGACCATCCTGCCCTTCACCCGGCTGTTGTCGGGGCCGTTCGACTATACGCCCGGTGTCGTCCATTTCGACTATCGCGCGACGCGGCCCGACAATCGCGTGCCCTCGACCATCGCCAACCAACTGGCGCTCTATGTCGTGCTGTACAGCCCGGTGCAGATGGCGGTCGACCTGCCCGAACATTATGACGAGCACGCCGACGCCTTCGGCTTCATCCGCGACGTTCCGACCGACTGGGAGGACAGCCGCACGTTGCAGGGAAAGATCGGCGAATATGCGGTCGTCGCACGGCAGGATCGGAACAGCCCCGACTGGTATCTGGGCGCGATCACCAGCGACACGGCGCGCCACCTGACGGTACCGCTCGACTTTCTGGACAAGGGCGCGCGGTACGAGGCGACCATCTATGCCGATGGCCCGGGCGCCGACTGGCGCACCGCCCCGGAAAAACTGGCGATCCGGCAGCAGGTGGTGACCGCCGGAGACCAGCTGGCGCTCGATCTTGCGTCCGGCGGTGGGCAGGCCATCCGGTTTCGACGGCTTTAGGCTGATCCACTGATGGGGAAATGGCAGGGGCTGGCTCCAGCTTTGTGTGTCATCACGGGCGACACGCATCACCCAGCACCCACGCCATTGGGTTAGGATCACAAGCCGAGTGGCGCCGACCGGCTGCCCCAGCGCGGCCGCCAAGCCGGGAGCGAGCATATGCGAATGCATGAGTGATTGGGCATAATTGACGGCGGCCTGCCGACCATGCTCACCAATTGCCCGCTGTCACGCCGCCCTCGCCACCCAAATTTCCCAACAATCTGAGTGCCCATCGCTTTCATCTCGGGTGCGCCATTTCTTTCCCGTCATCGACATATCGGCTTCCCGGCCCCGGCTTTCGCCGAGGCCTTTCGCGATCAGCGCCAGCCGAGTGCGGGTGCGATGTGGCGCAGGATGTTCTCGATCACATGCGCGTTATAGTCCACGCCGAGCTGGTTGGGCACGGTCAGGAGCAGCGTGTCGGCCTCGGCGATAGCCTCGTCCGCGCGAAGTTGCTCGATCAGGCGCTCGGGCTCGGCGGCATAGGAGCGGCCGAAGACGGCGCGCATATTGTCGATGACGCCGACCTGATCCTGGCTGTCGTCCCGGCCGAAATAGGCGCGGTCCTGATCCGTGGTCAGAGCGAAGATCGACCGGGAGACCGACACGCGCGGCGTCCGCTGATGCCCCGCCTCGGCCCACGCCTCGCGATAGGCGCGGATCTGCTTGGCCTGCTGCACATGGAAGGGCTCGCCGCTCTCATCGGCCTTCAACGTGGAGCTTTGCAGGTTCATCCCCTGCTTTGCCGCCCAGATCGCGGTCGCGTTGGAGGCGGAGCCCCACCAGATACGATCGCGCAACCCCTCCGAATGCGGCTCCAGACGAAGCAGCCCGGGCGGGTTGGGGAACATGGGGCGCGGATTGGGCTTGGCGAAACCCTGTCCTTTCAGAAGGTGCAGGAACACCTCGGCATGGCGGCGGCCCAGATCGGCGTCGGTCTCGCCCTGGGCTGGGCCATAGCCGAAATGCCGCCAGCCATCGATCACCTGCTCGGGCGAACCCCGGCTGATCCCCAATTGCAGGCGACCGCCGCTGATAAGGTCCGCCGACCCGGCATCCTCGACCATGTAGAAGGGGTTCTCGTAGCGCATGTCGATCACGCCGGTGCCGATCTCGATCCGCTTCGTGCGCGCGCCCACGGCGGCGAGGAGCGGGAAGGGCGAGGCCAGTTGCTGCGCGAAGTGGTGCACACGGTAATAGGCGCCGTCCGCCCCCAGTTCCTCCGCCGCGACCGCGAGGTCGATCGACTGGAGCAGCACATCCTGCGCCGAGCGCGTCGCGGACTGGGGGGAGGGCGACCAATGGCCGAAGGACAGGAAACCGATCTTTTTCATGGGACGAAGATAGGTCACGCGCGGTCGCGATGCACCCCGGGGCATGGCGCGCCGAGCGAAACGCTTGCTTTCCGAAAGCGCGATTGGATTTGGGGTATTACCTTCTGTTCCCCTCTCCCCTCTACGAGGGGCGAGGGAAGTAGGAGTGTCGCTTGAACGTCGATGATGTCCAGGAATGTCAGCGGTTGCGCCAGTCCTTGGCGACGGCGGCCTTTTCTCCCTCCGCATCCAGCGGCATGTCGGCCATCATGTCCTGCGCCGCCGCCATCAGTTCGGCGTCGGACGATCCCGCCTGGGCATAGCCGCCCGCTTTGGGCGTGGTGCCCGGCATGGTCCGGCGGAGTGCCCAACCCTTACGATCGCGACAGGCGATGCCGTCGGCGGCGGCGGACTGGAAGACGCGGCAGAATTCGTTGTCCGTCGCGCGGAAGCTGACCGCGATCCGCACCGCGCCGTCACCCCCGCTCGCCTGTCGGTCGAGCGCGCTGGCCAGCGATCCGGCGGCGTAGAGTCCATGGTCGGTTGCGGAAATCGGTCCCCGATCCACCTGCCGCCCCAGCAGCACCCCGACGACCAGAGAGGCCGCCATCGCCGCCGCCGACTTCCACAGCGGCAGCGACAGGCGCGAGCGTTGGCGTAGCGGCGGCTGCATCGGAACGACATTGCCGGTCAGTATCGCGGCCAGGCGATCGGGCACGGGTTCGTCGGCGACGGGGGCATAGGCGCTGGCGAGCCTGGCCTTCAGGCGCCGATGGCGTTCGACCTCGTCGGCCAGCGCGGGGTTCTCGGTGATGGCGCGCTCGACCCGTTTGGCGTTCAGGGGATCGAGCGCCCCATCGGCATAGGCCATCAGCATTTCCGGTTCGATCGTCATGCCGCTTCTCCCAGTCGCGCCATCAGCGCCTGTCGTCCCCGCACCAGCCGCGAGGTCAGCGTGCCCATGGGAATGTCGAGGATCTCGGCGGCTTCCTTATAGGCGAGCCCTTCGACCAGGACGAGCGCCACCGCCTCGCGCTGTTCGTCGGGCAGGGTGCGCATCGCGGCGTCCACCTCGTTCAGCGCGACGCGCGCCTCGGCATTGCCGGTCGCGCCGACGGACAGCCCGGCATCCTCGCCGACGAAGGTTTGCGCCGCGCGCGAGCGGGAACGGGCGGTGTCGATCCAGGCGTTGCGCATGATCCGGTACATCCAGCTATCCAATCTCGTCCCCACCTGCCACGATCCTTGCGCGAGCAGAGCCTTTTCGACCGTCACCTGGCAAAGATCGTCCGCATCCGCCGCATCATGGGTGAGCGATCGGGCGAACCGCCGCAATCGCGGCAGCAGCGCCAACAACTCCTTCTCGAATGCAGCCAAGCGCGGTTCCTTCAATTCAGGGATGAAACGGACGACCCGGATCGTTTAATCCCTGTTCGTCTGATCCATGTCAGGATGATTTTTCAACAGGAGGGCGGCGGTGGGCAAGCGGGCATTTCGGTTTCTGGGCGTGATGGCCGCCATGACCGGCTGCGCGCTCGGCGTCGGTGGGGCCCGGGCGCAACTCGGCGGGACGCTGCCGAGCCTGCCGTCGCTGCCGGGCGGGCTTCCTGCGAACATCGGGCCGATGGTCGATGGCGTGGTCGATCCGCTGCGGCGCGGGGTCGACCGGGTGGCGAGCACGACCGCGGCCAGGCTGGATGACCTGCGCCGCGCCGCCTATGCGCAACTGGTGCGCGATCATCCCGATGCGATCGCGCTAGACCCAAACGGCTTTCCGGCGCGTGCGGGCGAGGTGGTGGTGGATGCCCCCAGCGAGGCGTTGCTCACCGCCGTCGCGGCACAGGGTTTCAGCGTGATCGAGCGGGACGATGTGCTGGGCGTGTCCTTCGTCCGGTTGCGCGTGCCGAACGGCCTTCCGCTCAGAAAGGCGCTGGCGTTGATCGACAGGCTGGGTGGAGAGGTCAGTGCGGATCAACTCCATTTGCCGAGCGGCGCGAGCGCGGCGACGCTCGCCGGGGGCGCGTCGCCAGAGGGGCAGGGCACCATGGTCGGCGTGATCGACGGCGGGGTCGAGGGGGCGGCGGTGATCCGCGGTTTCGCGACCGGGGCTCCCAAGCCCGACGATCATGGCACCGCCGTCGCCTCGCTCATCAGCGGCAGTGGCGGGGTCCGGGGATCGCTGCCCGGTGCGCGGATCGCATCGGCGGATGTCTATGGCACCGACCCGGCGGGCGGTAATGCGACCGCGATCGCCAAGGCGCTGGGCTGGCTGGTCGAGCAGCGCGTGTCCGTCGCGACGATCAGCCTGGTCGGCCCCTCCAACCCGCTGCTCGCGCGGGTTGTCGCGGCGGCGCAGGCGCGGGGGCTGATCATCGTCGCGGCGGTCGGCAATAACGGCCCCGCCTCGCCGCCGGCCTATCCGGCGTCCTATCCCGGCGTGGTGGCGGTGAGCGGCGTCGATGCGCGCAACCGGCCGCTGATCGAGGCGGGCCGCGCCTCGCATATCGATTATGTCGCGCCTGCCGCCGACATGCTGGCGATCGGGCTGGGCGGTCGGCGGATGAAGGTGCGCGGCACGTCCTTTGCCGCGCCGCTGGTCGCGGGGCGCATCGCCGCCGCCTATCCGGCGCTGAAACCCGGCCAGGCCCGTTCCGTACTCGCGCGGGTGGATGGGGAGGCGAAGGACTTGGGGGCGAGGGGCCATGATAAAAGTCATGGCCGTGGAATGCTTTGCGGGGAATGCCGCACCCCGGTGCAATAATTTTCGAGAAATCCGGGATTAAACCCGCGAGCCGCCTCGTTGTCGTTCCAGAAGTTAAGGAGAACGATGATGAAGAATTTTCTTTCTGGTAGCGCGATCCTTGCCGTTGCTCTGGTGACGGCACCCGCTTCGGCGCAGTTGCTTGGTGGTGCCGGTGGTTTGGGTGGCCAGCTGGGCGGCACGGTCGGTGGTCTAACCGGCTCGGCCACCGGTGCGGGTTCGCTGGGCGGTATGGCGGATCGGGGCCGGGTCGCGACGGACACGGCGACCCGGACGCGCGGGTCGACGCGGGCGGATCGCAATGTCGATCTGCGTCGCGGCCGGGTGGCGGCGTCGGGCGATGCCTCGGGCGGCTCGACGCTGGATAACGCGACGCGGATCGGACAGGCCTCGGGCGGTGGCAACGGCTCGGCCTCGGGCTCGCTGGGCGGCGGAGTCGATGCGCAATTGGTTGGAACCGACGCGGTGCGGGATGCGACGGGTCGTGGGGTGAACACCGTCGGCAACGTCGCCGGGCAGGTCCGGGATACCGCCGGGACGGTCGGCAACCGGGCGCGTGGTGCGGTGTCCAACCTGGCCGACCGGGCGGCGAATAGCGGTGCTGCTGCGGCGGGGTCCGCGACGGGCTCGGGATCGGGCGCGCTGTCGGCGGCGGGCGGTAGCCTGTCGGGTGCGGGCAATCTGGCGCTGGCCGGGAGCGGTGCGGCCCAGGGCGGGGCCTTCCCGGTCAATCCGGGCATGGCCGTCACCGACGCCCGGGGCCGTGCGCTCGGCGCGGTCCAGTCGGTCCGCACTAATGCCCAGGGCGCGGTCGAGCGGGTTCTGGTGAAGGTCGGCAACCGCGTCGCCGATCTGCCCGCCGCCAATTTCTCCGGCTCGGGCAATGTCCTGGTCTCGGCCATGGGGCAGGGCGATGTGAAGAGCGCCGCGCAATAATCCTGGCCGATCCGAAAGGTGCGCCCGACCTCCTTCGCGAGGTCGGGCGCATCGTCATGTCCGGCTCAGGCGGACATGCCTTGCGCGGCGGGCAGTTCGACGATGTCGGAGGATTCGGCCCACAGGTTGATGCCGCCATCCTGTGCCGCCCGGTCGATCGCCGCCAGTTCCTCGTCGGTGAAATCCAGACGGGCCACGGCGTCGAGCGAATCGTCCAACTGCGCGACCGTCCGTGCGCCGATCAGCGCGGAGGTCACGCGCGGATCGCGCAACACCCAGGCGATCGCCATCTGCGCCAGCGTCTGCCCCCGCGCCTGTGCGATATCGTTCAGGCGGCGGATGGCGGACACATTCTCTTCGCTCAGCAGCGACTGCGACAGCGAACCGCCCCGGCTGGCCCGCGCATCCTGCGGCACGCCGTTCAGGTACTTGCCGGTCAACATGCCCTGCGCCAGCGGCGAAAAGGCGATGCAGCCGGTGCCGAGTTCGCCCAGCGTGTCGAGCAGATCGCGCTCGATCCAGCGGTTGAGGATCGAATAGCTGGGCTGGTGGATGAACAGCGGCACCTTCTCCTCCGCCAGGATCGCCGCCGCGCGCCGGGTCAGCCCCGCATCATAAGAGGAAATGCCGACATAAAGCGCCTTGCCCTGCCGATGCAGTTGCACCAGCGCCCCCATCGTCTCCTCAAGTGGCGTCTCCGGATCGACCCGGTGCGAATAGAAGATATCGACATAGTCGACGCCCATCCGCTTCAGGCTCTGTTCGCAACTCGCGATGAGGTACTTCTTCGACGAGCCGATATCGCCATAGGGCCCCGGCCACATATCCCAACCCGCCTTGGTCGACAGGATCAGTTCGTCACGATGCGCGGCGAAGTCGGTCGCCAGCACCCGCCCGAAATTCTCCTCCGCAGAGCCATAGGGCGGACCGTAATTGTTCGCGAGATCGAAATGGGTGACGCCGCGATCGAAGGCGCGCCGCAGGATGGCGCGCCCCGTCTCGAACACATCGGTACCGCCGAAATTCTGCCATAGCCCCAGGCTGATCGCGGGCAGCTTCAGGCCGCTGCGCCCGGTCCGGCGATAGGGCATCCGACCGTCGTAACGGGCCGGATCGGCGACATAGGGGGTGGGGAAGGGCATGGGACGGTTCCTCTCGTATCGGCGCGGCTCTTATGACGTCTGGCGATAGCGGCCAACTGCCTGGGTCAAGACGGCGGTCAGGCGAGCAGATCGGCCAGCCGTGCCAGCCGCTCGGACGGATCGTCGAGGCGTTCCCTCAACAGGTAGCGACCATCCTTCTCCTCCAGCCCCTCGATCCCGCCCAGATCGGCATCCTTGTCATGCGGCGTCAGGGCGATGGCGGCGGGCCCCGCGTCGATCCGCGCGATCCCCAGCATCCGCATCCGCTCACGCAATCGGGCGAGCGCGATCAGCAGGGCGGACTCTTCGGGCAGTTCGCCGAAGCGATCCTCCAGTTCCGCCTCGAAATCGTCGAGTTCGGCATCGTCGCGCAGCCGCCCCAGCCGCGCATAGAGCGAGATGCGCAGATCCTCATCGGGTATCCATTCGGCGGGCAGGCGACCCTCGACGCCGACGCACAGTTCGGGCGTCCAGCGCTCGACCGTCTCGCCGCGCGCGGTGCGTAGCGCGTCTTCCAACAATTGCTGGTAGAGCTCGACGCCGATCAGCCGCATATGCCCCGCCTGCGTATCGCCGAGCAGATCGCCCGCGCCGCGCATGTCCAGGTCGCGCGCGCTGATCGCGAAGCCCGCGCCCAGCCGGTCGAACGCCTCCAGGGTGCGCAACCGCTTCAGCGTGCGCGGCGCGATGGCGTCGTCGGTCTCGGTGAACAGCAGCACCTGGCCGCGCCGGTGCCCACGCCCGACCCGCCCGCGCAACTGGTGAAGCTGCGACAGGCCGAAACGATCAGCATGGACGATCGCCATCGTGTTGGCACGCGGCACGTCGAGCCCCGCCTCGATGATGTTGGTCGCCAGCAGAACATCGCCATCGCCGCGCCCGAAGCGGACCATCACATCATCGATCTCGGCGGCGGGCAGCTTGCCATGGGCTTGCAGCATCTCCAGTTCGGGGACGATCTTGGCCAGCTTCTCGGCCAGCGGCGCCATGTCCGCGATGCGGGGCACCACGACGAAGCTCTGCCCGCCCCGCGACCGCTCCCGCAATAGCGCAGCCCGCAATGTCTCCGGCGAAAAGGCGGAAACGGCGGTGCGGATCGGTTGCCGCCGGGCGGGCGGGGTCGCGATGATCGACAATTGGCGCAGGCCCACAAGTGCGGATTGCAGCGTGCGCGGGATCGGCGTCGCCGACAGGGTCAGGACATGACCCGCCGACAGCGCCTGAAGCCCCGCCTTGTCACTCGCGCCGAAGCGCTGCTCCTCGTCGACGATGACCAGCGCCAAATCCTTATAGGCCATGCCCTTGGCCGCGACCGCGCCGGTGCCGATCACGATCCGAATACTGCCATCGGCCAGCCCGGCCTTGACCCGGCGCTTTTCGGCGGCGGTGGACAGGCGCGACAGGCCCGCGACGGCGATGCCGCTGTCGGCGAAGCGCGCGGTGAAGCTGTCGAGATGCTGGCGGGCGAGCACGGTGGTCGGGGCGGCCAGCGCCACCTGTCGCCCGGCGAGCGCGGCGATGGCGGCGGCGCGCAGCGCGACCTCGGTCTTGCCGAAGCCGACATCGCCGACGACCAGCCGGTCCATGGGGCGCCCGGAGGACAGGTCGGCGCGCACCGCCTCGATCGCGGTCAACTGGTCGGGGGTCTCGCTGAACGGAAAACCGGCGGCGAAGCGCTCATAATCGGCGACCGAGGGATCGAGCACGGGGGCATGCTGCTCGGCGCGTTCGGCGGCCATTTCGGTCAGGCGGCGTGCGGTCTCGGCGATCGCCTCGTCGATGCCGCGGCGGCGGTCGTGCCAGCTCTTGCCGTCGAGCGTGTCGGCGCGGACCGCATCGTCCTCGCCGCCATAGCGCCACAGCCGATCCGCCTCGGCCACCGGGACCAGCCGCGTCGCCGATTTGGCATAGACCAGCTTGATGGCGTCCCCCGTCACCCCGTCCTGCATATCGATCGGCTCGATCCCCGCGACGCTGGCGATGCCGTGATCTTCATGGATGACCATGTCGCCGACCCGGATTTCGGCGGTCTGGATCAGCGATAGGTCGACGCGGTGGGGCTTGCCATCCTCGCGGTCCGCGCGACTGCCCAGCAGATCGGCGGCGGTAACGGCCAGAATGCCCTTGCGGACGAAGCCCCGCTCGGCGGGCGCGACCAGCGTCAGCAGCGCGCCGGGCTCGGCCTTGCGGACCGCGCGCCAGCTATCGACCCGGACGGACGGCATGCGCAGCACATTGTCGACCCGCCGCCCGAGAAAGCGCAGGTCGCGCTCGCTGCCGATCAGGACGACGCGGCACCCTTCGTCACGCGCGGCCCGCGCCGTCTTGGCGAAGTCCCGCAAGGGCGCGCGGCGTTCGACGAAGCGGGGAGGGAGGTCGCCGATCCGGCCAAGGCTCGCGGTCTTGCGATCGGCGAGCAGCGCGGACCAGTGTTTGTCGGCGATCATGTCGCGCGCGGCGCGTCGGGAGCCGCGCTTGGCGACATCGGCGCTCAGCAGCAGCAGGCGACGGCGGCGTTCGTCGGCGGCGGGCTCGACGATGACTTCGGCGCCGGGCAGATGCTCGATCAGGCTGGTCGGGTCGGACGCCAGCGGCGGCTCGGCGACGCGGCCCAGTTCGCGGCGATCCAACTCGCCGGTGCTCCGCTGGTCGGCGGGATCATAGGACCGGATCGCCGCGATCCGCCCCCCGGCCACCTCGATCCGCAGCGGCTGTTCGGCGTCGGCGGGAAACACGTCCAGCACCTGTCCGCGAAGCGCCACCTCGCCGGGCTCGTCCACCCGCTCGTCGGCGATATAACCCAGGTCGAGCAGCATGTCGTGAAGCCGGCCCAGATCGCAGGGCTCGCCCTGGGCGACGCAGGGCGGCTCGGCATCGAAGGTCGCGGGGGAGGGCAGGGCGCGCGCCAACGCCTCGCCGGAGGTGACCAGGGCGATGCGCCCCCGCTTCTTCGCCGCCGATGCGGCGCGCAGGGCGTGGAGCGCCGAGACACGCTGCCCGACATTGGCGGGCGAGGCGGGGGCGTCGTCGCCGGGCAGCGCGTCCGATCCGGGGCAGAACAGGATCGTCGCGTCGGGCGCGATCGCGGTCAGGATGCGGGTGACGGCCATCGCGCGCGTCTCGTCCGTCACCGCCAGGATGATATCGGCCCGTTCCAGCCGCTCCGCCGCGCCCGCCGCCAGTTCGGCGACGCCCAGCAGCGGATGGGGCCCGTCGCCGGACGGGGGCATGGTGGCGATTTCGGCTTCGGACAAGGAACGCACGGCGGGGGCTCTCCCAGGACTGATTGCGATGGCGAACGGGCGGGAGGTGCGCGTCGTTCCGCTCGGGATCAAAGACTTATCGGCGGAACCCTAAGCCGCTTCGTCACTTCATCGGCACGGCATTGATCTGCATCGATGACATGGCTGACCGCCCGCCGAGGGAGAATGACGATGGATCTGGGTATCGAGGGCCGCATCGCACTGATCAGCGGATCGGATTCGGGCATGGGCAAGGAAACTGCGCGGCTGTTGCTGGAGGCCGGAGTGCGGGTCGCGCTGACCGACAAGCCGGGCGGCACCATGGACGAGGCGGTGGCGGAACTGGCCCCGCTGGGCGAGGTGATCGCCGTGACCGGCGACGTCACCAGGCCGGGGGAGGTGAAGGCGCTGTGGCAGGAGGTTCGCGAAAGGCTGGGCGAGCCGGACATCTACATCAACGCGGCGGGCGTGACCGGCGCGCAGGGCGATTTCCTGGAGGTGGGCGATGACGGCTGGCAGGAGACGCTGGACATCAACCTGATGGGGGCGGTGCGCATGTGCCGCGAGGCGATTCCCGCGATGCGGCGCAAGGGCTGGGGCCGGGTCGTCCTGTTCGCGTCCGAGGACGCGGTGCAGCCCTATGTCGAGGAACTCCCCTATTGCGCGTCCAAGGCTGCGATCCTCAGCTTGGCCAAGGGATTGTCCAAGGCCTATGGCGGCGACAATGTGCTGGTGAACACCGTGTCGCCCGCCTTCATCGCGACGCCGATGACCGATGCGATGATGGAGAAGCGTGCCAAGGAAAAGGGCTTGAGCTTCGACGAGGCGATCGAGACGTTCCTGGATGAGGAGCGCCCCGGCATGGTGCTGAAGCGGCGCGGCAAGGCCGAAGAGGTCGCCGCCGCCGTCGCCTTTTTGGTGTCCGAACGGGCCAGCTTCATCAACGGCGCGGGGCTCCGCGTCGATTCCGGTTCGGTCTTCACCATCGCCGGATGATTTCCCCGGCCCGTCGGCATGGTCTTTCCCGTTGGGGGTGATTAGGCTGACGGGCAAATATCCGGGGAGAGTGGCGATGCGGCGATGGGCTTGGGCGGTGCTGGCGGGCGTATCCCTGCTGGCGACGGGTGGCGCGACCGCGCAGGAGACGCAGACCGCGACGCTGGGCGCGACAAACACCCATTATGACGGGCCCATGGCGGCACCGAAGTCCGCCCCGACCTTCGGCGACGAATTCAACCGCGCGATCGATCCCGGCCGCTGGCGCTGGGACGTGTCGGCGAACAAGCGCGGCTGGCCCAATCACGAACTGCAATATTATGTCGGGCCGAAGCGGAGCAACGCGCGGATCGAGAAGGGCGCACTGGTGATCGAGGCGCGGCGCGAGGCCGCCCGCGACGAGCCGGATTGGGGCGGGCAGGATTATACATCGGCCAAGCTGGTGACGCAGAAGACGCTCGGTTTCGGCTTTTACGAGGTTCGCGCAAAGCTGCCCTGCGGCCGTGGCATGTGGCCCGCCATCTGGCTTCTCCCCATGGACGGCGCGCGCTGGCCCGATGGTGGCGAGATCGACATCATGGAGATGGTCGGCTGGAACCCCGATGTCATCCATGCGACCGTCCACTCCGCCGCCTATAACCATGTCAGGAAGACGCAGCGGGGCAGCCAGACCGACGTGCCCGGCGCGTGCACGGACTTTCACCGCTATCAACTCGACTGGACGCCCGATGCGATCACCATCGGGGTCGATGGCCGCGCCTATATGCGGGTGAAGAACGACAAGCCCGGCGGCGCGGCGGCCTGGCCGTTCACCCGGCCCTATTCGCTGATCCTGAACCTGGCGGTCGGGGGCGACTGGGGCGGGCAGAAGGGCGTCGACGATACCGCCCTGCCGCAGCGGATGGATGTGGATTATGTGCGCTACTGGAAGCGATAACCGGGTGTTCGTCGCCCCGCTTACAGCAGAGTCCCCGACAAGATCGCCAGCGCGATGCTGAAATAGATCACCAGCCCGGTCACATCGACCAGCGTCGCGACGAACGGAGCCGAGGCGCTGGCCGGATCGAAGCCCAGCCGTTGCAGGACGAAGGGCAGCATCGATCCCGCCAGCGAGCCGAAGGTGACGATGCCGACCAGCCCCGTCCCGACCGTCGTCGCCACCAGCACCCAATGCGGTCCGTAATCATAGAAGCCCAGCGTCTGCCACAGCGCAATCCGGGCGATGCCGAGCAGTCCCAGTATCGCCCCCAGCGTCATCCCCGCCGGAAGCTCGCGCAGCGCCACTCGCCACCAGTCGCGCAGGCGTACCTGCCCCAGCGCCAGCGCACGGATGATCAGCGAGGTCGCCTGGCTGCCGCTATTGCCGCCCGAGCTCATGATAAGCGGGATGAACAGGGTCAGCACGACCGCCCGCTCCAGTTCGGACTCGAAATGCTGCATCGCGCTGGCGGTCAGCATTTCGGAGAAGAACAGGACGCTCAACCACCCGGCGCGCTTGCGGATCATCGCGAGGAAGCCGGTTTCCAGATAGGGATTGTCCAGCGCCTCGACGCCGCCGAACTTCTGCGTGTCCTCGGTATGCGCGGCGACCAGCGCGTCGAGCACGTCGTCCACGGTGACGATGCCGATCGGGCGGCCCTGTTCGTCGACCACGGGCAGGGCGAGCAGGTCGTGGCGGCGGATCAGATGCGCCACCTCCTCGCGGTCGGTGGTCGGCGCGACGGTGATCGGGTCATGCCCGCGCGCGAGATCGATGGCGGGCGAGTCCGGCTCGGCCGCGATCAACTGGCGCAGCGAGACGGTTGCGACCAGCCGCCCTTGCGGCTCCAGCAGGAAGACCGAATAGACGGTCTCGCGGCTGCGTTCGACGGTGCGGATATGGGCCAGCACCTCGGCGACGGTCGCGTCGGCGGGGGAAGCGACATATTCGGTCGTCATCATGCCGCCCGCGCTGTCCGGCGGCCAGCGGAGCAGGGTGTCGATCGACGCGAGGATGGTGGCGGGAAGGTCGGCGCGGATCGGCGCGGCGTCCTCTTCCTCCATCGCCGCCAGCACGTCGGCGGCGCGGTCCTCCGCCATTTGCGACACCAGGGCGGCGGCGCGCGCCGAGGGCAGCAGGGCCAGGATATCGGCGGCGCAGCGCAATTCCGGGCTGTCGAGCACGGCGACGGCGCGTGCGTCGGGCATCTGGGTCAGGGCGTCGGCCGCTTCCGCCACGGGCAGCGACTGGAGCGTATCGACGAGATCGGCGATGGACAGGCCACGCCGGGAGGAGCGGAAACCGGCGGCGACGCCGGCGATCAGATCGTTGACCATTCAAAACCTTTCGTCCGCACGACCCGGGCGGACGAAAGCCAGTTTCGCGAAACTAGCGGACGACCCCGGGGCGTGCGGCGCTACTGGAACTGTCGCTGGACATGTTCTCGCTTTCTGGAACGACGCGGGGGCTCCCGCGCCTGTCGGGCGCTCTGATCCTCTGCGGCCCGATCGTCAACACCGGCAGGCCACCTGACGAATTTTTCATCGGGGCACCAAGGTTTCGGCGCGACGGCTCCGTCTGAACGGGCAAAGCGCACAAAGGGGACCTTATTCGTGCATCGCCTGCTCTTCGCCTCGACCGCCACGCTCGCTCTGGTGGCGGGGACGGCCGCTTCGGCCCAGACCGTCATCGATACCAAGCGGACCACCCCGGTCCGCACAGCGACCGTCAATAACGGCGGCGCGGGCGATGTCAGCATCGCTGCGGCGGGCAGCGTCGTGACCACCGGCGGTACGGCGGTGACGATCGACAGCAACAACAAGCTCGCCAATGCGGGCACCATCCAGATCACCGACGCCAACGACTCGATCGGCATCGGCGCGGCGGCGGGTGTGACCGGCGAGATCGCGAACAGCGGCAAGATCGTCATCGACGAAAGCTACACGCCTGTCGATATCGACAAGGACGGCGACCTGGATGGCCCCTTCGCACAAGGCGCGCGGAGGACCGGCATCCGCACCGCCGGGGCCTTTACCGGCGCGATCAGCAACAGCGGCGAGATCACCGTCGAGGGCAACGACTCGGCGGGCATCTATCTGACCGGGCCGCTGACCGGGAACCTCGCCCAGTCGGGCAAGATCAACGTGCTGGGCGATCGCTCGGTGGGTGTGCGGACCGGCGCGGTGTCGGGCAATGTCACGCTGGGCGGCACCATCGTCGCGGTCGGCCAGGGCGCGGTCGGCGCGCGGATCGACGGCGATATCGGCGGTGCGCTGACCATCGAGGGCGGGATCGGCTCGACCGGCTATCGTTACACCACGCCGCCCAGCGATGTGTCGAAGCTGGACCCGGACGATCTGTTGCAGGGCGGATCGGCGCTGGTCGTGGGCGGCAATGTCGCGGGCGGCATCACCCTGGGCAACGCCACCGGCAAGACGGCGGACATCATCTCCAACGGCGCGGCCCCCGCCATGCTGGTCGGTGCGGCGGACCGGGCGATCGTCATCGGCGCGACCGGCGGCAGCACGCCCGCACCCGGCCTGGTCGTCAATGGCCGGATTACGGGCAACGGCGTCTATAGCGGCGTGCGCGCCAATGCGCTGACCATCGGTGGGCAGGGCGGCAATGTCCAGATCGCGCAGGGCGTCGCGGTCGGCGGTACGGTGCAGGCGACCGCCAATGGCGCGGAGGCGACGGCCATCCGCTTCGGTGCCGGAGCCTCGACGCCGGAATTGCGCGTCGGCGGCTCGGTGACCGCGACCGGTGGCGGCGCGGCCTCGGCGGTGACGACCGCCGTGCTGATCGACAGCGGCGCTTCGGTGCCGACGATCCGCAACTCCGGCGCGATCCGCGCGACGGCGGCGGGCGCCAGTGCGGCCGCAATCCTCGACCGGACCGGTGGCCTGACGCTGGTCGAGAATGCGGGCGCGATCGCGGGGGCCGGGGCGGACAGCTCGCGCAGCACCGCCATCGATCTGTCGGCGAACACCATCGGCGCGATCGTCCGCCAGATCGCCCCCGCCAGCGGAGCCGCCGCCCCCACCATCACCGGTGCGATCCGCTTCGGCAGCGGCGACGACCGGCTTCAGATCGGCGCGGGTTCGGTGAAGGGCGACGTCCGTTTCGGCACCGGCAACAACCGGCTGGAGATGAGCGGGACGGGCACCTATGCGGGCAGCGCGACCTTCGGCACCGGGGCGGACACGCTGACCATCGCCGATACCGCGCGCTTCGACGGCGTGGCCGACTTTTCCGGGCTGGGCCAGGATGTGGTGGCGATCACGGGGAAGGGCGTCTTCGCCGGACGGCTGACCAACGCCTCCCATGTCGCGGTCACGGTCGCCAGCGGCGGCGGGACCTTCGCCGCGAACGGGGCGACCAACATCGCCTCGCTGACCATGGGCGACCAGTCGATCCTCAGTGTCGCGCTGGACAAGGCCAATCCGACCGCCAACCTGATCCAGGTCGGCGGGGCGACCACCATCGGCGCGAACAGCCAGCTGGCGCTGCGCGTGTCGGGCGGGACGGATGTGACGGGCCGCTATGTCGTCCTGCGCTCGGGCACCTTGACCGGTGCGAGCAATCTGACGCTGGCACCCTCGGCCATGCCCTTCCTCTACAAGGGCGCGATCGTCGCCGCCCAGCCCAACGAGATCGCGGTGGAGGTCAGCCGCAAAGCCAAGACCGAACTGGGCCTCAGCAACGCGGGCGTCAGCGCCTTCGACGCGATCGACGCCGCGATCGGGACCGACGCCAAGCTGTCCGACGCCATCCGGGGCATTTACGACGGCGCGGCCTTCCGTGGCGCGGTTGAGCAGATGCTGCCCAATTATGCGGGCGGTGTGTTCGAGGGGGTGACGCTCGCCTCGCGCGCCGCCGCCGCCCAGCTTCGCGAGCCTGCGGGCGAGTTCAGCGAAGAGGGCAAATGGGGTTATTGGCTCACCCCGCTCGGCTGGGATGCGTCCAAGGGTACGCGATCGACCCGCAGCTATGACGTGCGCGGCTGGGGTATCAGCGGCGGCATCGAGCACAAGACCGATGCGGGCAATTTCGGAGCCTCGCTCTCCTATATGAGCGGTCGCGACAATGAAGGCTCGGCGATCAACCGCGTGAACCACAGCCAATATGAACTGGCCGGTTTCTGGCGTGCGCGTTGGGGAGCATTGGCGGCGCAGGCGCGCGGTTCGGCGGCCTTCCTGTCCTTCGACTCGCGGCGCCAGTTCGACGGCGTGGTCGGGACCGAGGCGGTGCAACGCCGCGCGACCGCCGACTGGAAGGGGATGCTCTATTCCGGCTCGGGCTCGGTCTCGTGGGAGCATTGGGTCGGCCAGTTCAACGTGCGCCCGATCCTGGCGGTCGACTATTACCGGCTGAACGAGGACGGCTATCGCGAGAGCGGCGGCGGCACCGGATACGACCTGACCGTGCGCAAGCGGACCAGCGACGAACTGGCGCTGACCGCCAGCGTGGCGGCGGGCATCAATTTCGGCGGCGACAACCGCTATGCCCAGTGGAGCCGGCTGGAGATCGAGGGCGGTCGGCGCGAGCGGGTCGCCGGGGCGCTGGGCCGCACGGTCGCCAGCTTCGGCGACGGCACGCCCTTCATCCTCGATCCCGAGGCGCGCGGCGGCGGCTGGGTCGGCCGGGTCCGCGCGATCACCGGCACCAGCGAGATCCGGCTGAGCGGCGAGGTCAACGCCGAACAACGCCTTGGCAACGTCGCGCTGTCCGCGCGCGCTGCCCTTCAGTTCGCCTTCTAGGCGAGTTCGTCCGCGTGCATCCCCCCTGTAGCGTGCGCGGGCGTTCGGAGCCCCACCTTGCGTCCCGGTGGGGCTCCTTTCCATGGGCGGAAGCTTCGTCTAAACGGCGGGACTTCCGCCCATCTTGTCCGGTTCAGACCATGACGCCCACCGGGATCGAGGCCGTCTTCCTCGCCAATCGCGACAAGCTCGTGCGCTTCCTGACGGCGCGCGGCGCGGGCGATGCGGCGGAGGATCTGGTCCAGGACCTGTGGCTGAAACTGTCGGGGCGGATGGATGGGCCGATCGCCAATCCGCTGGCCTATCTCTACCGCGCGTCGGACATGCTGATGATCGACCGCTATCGTGCGCGTCGCCAGGCCGAGCAGCGCGACCAGGCCTGGGCGGAAGGACAGGGTGGCCCCGAGCCGCCCGCCGCCGAACGCGCGGTCGAGGCGCGGCAGACCGCCGAGCGGGTGGCGGCGACGCTGACCGCATTGGGCGAACGGCCCGCGCTGATCTTCCGCAGGGTGCGGATGGACGGCATCCCCCAGAAACAGGTCGCCGCCGAACTCGGCATCAGTATCAGCACCGTCGAAAGCGATCTCCGCATGGCCGCCCATGCGCTCGCCGCCCTCAAGGAACAGATCGGATGAGCCAGGACCGCCATATCGCTCTCCCCGCCACGGATGCGGTCGCGCTCGACTGGGCGCTGCGGATGGCCGATCCGGCGCGCGCGGACTGGGATGCCTTCACCGACTGGCTGGAGGCCGACCCGGCACACGCCGAACGCTATGACCGGATGGCCGCGACCCTGCTCGACGCCGAGGATGCGCTGGCCGCGCATCCCGAACTGCTCGACGCGCCCACGCCCCTGCCGGTCGAGGAGACGCCCCGTCGTCGTCCGATGCGCTGGATCGGTGGAGCGATCGCCGCCGCGTTGGTCGCGACGGTCGGCGTCACCGTCTGGCCGGAGCGCGCCCAGCCCTATGCGGTCGAGACGGCGGCGGGCGAGACGCGCAGCGTGCCCCTGCCGGATGGCAGCACGATCCTGCTCGCCGGGAACAGCCGGGTCGAGCTGGATCATGCCGATCCGCGCCGGGCCGTCATGGCGCGCGGCGAGGCGCTGTTCCGGGTGCGGCATGACGCAGACCATCCCTTCGCGGTGCAGGCGGGATCGCTGGCGCTGGTCGATCTGGGGACGGTGTTCGACGTGCGGCTGGGCCAGGCACGGACCCGCGTGGCGGTCGCCGAGGGCGCGGTGATGGTCGATCCCGAGGGCGCTGCGCTGCGCCTGGATGCGGGACAGGCGGTCGTCGCGACGCGCGATCGGTTGGAGCGGGAAGGCGTCACTCCCGCCGATGTGGGCGGCTGGCGAGAGGGGCGGATGGCCTATGACGGCGTGCCCCTGAGCGATGTGGCGGAGGATGTGTCCCGCTTCCTGCCGCAACCCATCGGTGTCGCGCCCGCCATCGCTGGCAGGCCGTTTCGCGGCACCATCGATCTGGAGGCGGTGCGGCGTGATCCCCGGCTGCTGGGGCCGTTGATGGACGTGACCGTGCGGCGCGGGGCGGCTGGCTGGATGCTGGAACCACGCGGGTGAGGCTGGCGGGGGGCGGGATCGTCGGGATGCTGATCGTCGCGGGCGCGCCCGCGATGGCGGCGGACCGCGCGCCCGTCGACCTGCCCGCCGGAACCGTCGGTACGCAGGTGATGGCCTTGGGACGGCTGACCGGGGCCAACATCGTCGTACCCGATGCGCGGCTATGGGATCGGCCCGTGCCGCGCCTTCGCGGGCGATGGTCGGTCGAGCAAGCGCTGGCTCTGATCGCGCGGGGCAGCGGCGCGCAGGTCCAGCGGCTGGGACCGGCAAGCTGGCGGCTGGTCCCGCGCAAGGTCGTGCCGGTCGCCAAGGTGGTCCGCCGTCGCTTCATCCCGCCGCCGCCCGAAGTCCCCCCCGGCGATGTCGTCGTCACCGCCAGCAAGCGCGACACGACCCGCGATCATTTCGCCGGGCAGGTGGTGCAGGTGGCGGGTGCCGATCTGGAACTGGGCGGGGCGGGCGGCACGTCGAAGCTGGCCGACCGGATGACCGCCATCGCCTCCACCTATCTGGGTGCGGGTCGCAACAAGCTGTTCATCCGGGGAATCGCCGATTCCAGCTTCACCGGCCCGACCCAGGCGACGGTCGGGCAGTATTTCGGCGACCTGCGGCTCAGCTACAACGCGCCCGACCCCGATCTGCGACTGGCCGACCTGGCGGCGGTCGAGGTGCTGGAGGGGCCGCAGGGGACGCTGTACGGCGCGGGGTCGCTGGGCGGGCTGATCCGGCTGGTCCCCAATGCGCCCGATCCGACCCGCGCCGGGGGATCGGTGATGCTGGGCGGCTCGGCGACGACGAACGGCAGCCCCGGCGCGGACGGGCAGGCGGTGCTCAACCTGCCGCTCATCGCCGACCGGCTGGCGGTGCGGCTGGTCGCCGACAGCGCGAGCGAGGGCGGCTATATCGACAAGCCGCTGCTCGGGCGCACCGACGTCAACCGCACCCGCATCACCGGCGGACGCGCCGCGATCCGCGCCGATCTGGGCGGCGGATGGAGCGTCGAGGCGATCGGCATCGGCCAGCGCATTCGCGGCGCCGACAGCCAATATGCCGATCGCGACGGCCCGCCGCTGACCCGCTCCGCCCCCGTGACCGAGGGGTTTTCGGCGGATTTCGGCCAGGCGCAACTGGTTCTGTCGGGGCGGCTGGGCCGGGTGCGCTTCCGGTCGAGCAGCGGGATCACCGCGCATGACCTGATGGAACGCTATGACGCGACGCCGCCAGGCGGCCCGGTTCAGCTCTTCGCCCAGGCCAACGAGACGCGGATGCAGGCCAATGAGACGCGGGTCTGGCAATCCGCGCCCGACGGGTCGGGCTGGCTCGCGGGGTTCAGCTATATCCACAACCGTACTCGCCTAACGCGCCTGTTCGGCGAGCCGGATGCGCTGGTGCCGCGTACCGGCGTCGTCAACACGGTCGAGGAGGCGACCCTTTATGGCGAGGGAAGCGTGCGGCTTCTCCCCGGCCTGCTCGCGACCGGGGGCCTGCGGGTGACGCATTCGGTGCTGGACGGCGCGGGGGAGGATCTGCCCGCTGCCTTGTCCTTTCAGGCGATGGTGCGGCTGGCCGAGGTGACGGCGCGGCGGGCGCAGACGATCCTGCTGCCCTCCGCCTCCGCGCTGATCGACCTGACGCCGGGTGCGCAACTGTTCCTTCGCTATCAGCAGGGGTTTCGCCCCGGCGGGCTGACGATCGAGGGGCCGCTGGTCCGACGCTTCCGCAACGACCGCGTCGCGACGATCGAGGCGGGATTGCGGACCGGCCAGCCGGGGCGCGATCGCTTCGACGCCTCGCTGACCCTCGCCCATACCGCGTGGCGCGATATCCAGGCCGATTTCATCGACGCGACGGGCCTGCCCAGCACCGCCAATATCGGCGATGGACAGCTCTGGACGGTCGAGGCGCTGGCTGGCTTCAAGCTTGCCCCCGGTCTGCGGATCGAGGGAGCCCTGTCCTATAACGACAGCCGCATCGATGAGCCGTCGAGCGCGCAGGCCTTCGCGCTGATGGACGGGCTGGTCGCCGATCCCGTCACCGCGCGCGCCGCGATCCTGGCGCGGCTGAGCCAGATTCCCAACATCGCCCGGATCACCGCGCGGGCGGGGGCGGTGTATCGCCGGACGCTGGCCGGTGGACGCGACCTGCGGGTCGATGGCTGGCTGCGCTATGTCGGCTCGTCGCGGCTGGGCGTCGGGCCGGTGCTGGGCGAGTTGCAGGGCAGCTATCTGGACAGCGGCGTGACCGCGCGACTGGGCCTGGGTGCATATGGCGTGACGGCGGGGATCACCAACCTGGCCGATGTGCGCGGTAACCGCTTCGCGCTGGGCACGCCCTTCACCACCGGGCGGGATCAGGTGACGCCGCTCCGCCCCCGGACGATCCGGATCGGGCTGGACGCGGCGTTCTGATCAGCGGCGGGGCGGTGCCTTCCCGAACAGCGCCAGCGGCACCGCCTGAGCCATGACGCGGTAGCCCGCCGCACTGGGATGAAGGTGATCGCCGCAATCATAGGCGGGCAGCAGCCGCGCGGGCTGCGCCGGATCGGCCAGCGCCTTGTCGAAATCGACCACGCCGTCGAACAGGCCGGAGGTGCGGATGAAGCGGTTGATCGCCTGTCGATCCGCCTCGGTCTCCGGGCCGGGATGATAATAGTCGTTGCCCTGGAACGGCGTGATCGTCCCGACGATCAGGCGGATGCCATGCGCGTGCGCCCGCTCGGCAAGCTGGCGATAGGCGAAGGTGATCTGCCGCACGATCGCCTGATGCGTGGCTGTGTCCACCGGGTGTTCGCGGGTCAGCATGCCCAGGTCGTTGACCCCCTCCAGCAACAGCGCATGGGTGACACCGGGCCGTGCAATCACGTCCCGGTCGAACCGCGCCATCAGGCTGGGTCCGAGACCGTCGAGCAGGACGCGATTGCCGCCGATCCCCGCATTGACCACGGAGAAGCCCCGCGTGGCCGGGCTGGCCGCCAGCCGCTTGGCCAGTTCGTCGGGCCAGCGCGTATTGCTGTCGTCGACGATGCCATAGCCGTCGGTGATCGAGTCGCCGATCGTCACGATCGTCCCGGTCTGCGCCGCATCGCGGACCTCGATATCGGACAGACTCCACCAGCCGCCGATCTTCTGCGCATCGGGGAGGGCGGTTTGTGCCGTGGCGTCGCCCGAAATCAGGAAGGTGGTCGAGCGCGCGCCCGAATGGCCGGTCGGAGTGGTGACGGCTTCGGGGAAGTAGAGGCTGACCGCGACATCGCGCCCGCGCGTGACGGGCAGGGGGATGGGGTCGGAATAGATTTCGGCTCCCGGCGGCACGATCACATCGCGCGCGCCGTCGAACAGGATGGATTGCGGCGCGGTGACATTCGACTGGCCGGGTTGCGCCATGCCGATGGTGGCGGCGCCGATCTTCAGCGGGGATTGCCCGGTGATGTTCGACAGGCGTAGCCGGATCGTCTTGCCATCGGCGGTGAGGTGGACGATCTGGCGGATGGTGGCGGGCCCGGCCTTGGCGACCTTCTCGGCATTCGGACCGTCCAGCCGCATCTGCGACGCACCCCAGGCCGGCGTCCACCGAACCTCCCGCGCCGGAGCCGCCGCCGCCAATGTCAGGCCCAGAGCGATCAGCCCGGTCAGGCGGCCGGTTGCCCGGTGAAAGGCGCGCGCCTTGGTCATGTCCATCCCCTCCAAAATGTCGATCCGCGCTTGCGGCTTTGCACTATGGTAGCGATAACGGAGCGATAGGCCAATGAGAAAGCTCATGAAGCATGGATGGCTTCGGGGCGGGGAGAGAGATGATGCGCCACCTGTTCATGTCCGTCGCTTTGACGGCGCTGATGCCGGGTGCGGCCTGGGCCGCGTCGGACTGCACCGGGCCGATCATGGCATGCGAGCGGGCGATGCCGGGGAGCCTGGCGCTGCTGGCACCCGGCCGCACGGCAACCATCGTGGTCGATGCGGGCGATGAGCCGGGCGTCGCGCGGGCTGCCCGGGATCTGGTTGCCGACCTGAAGGCGGTCGGCGGCGGCGATGTTCGGCTGGGCAACAATGCCTCACGCGGGGCCAGCGTGATCGCGGGCACGCTGGGGCACAGCGCGCTGATCGACGGGCTGGTCCGGTCGGGCAAGCTCGATGTGTCGGGCTTGGCGGGGCAGTGGGAAGGCTATGTCGAACAGGTGGTCGACAATCCCCTGCCGGGAGTCGCCCGTGCACTGGTGATCGCCGGGGCGGACCGGCGCGGTACCATCTTCGGCCTCTACGACATCAGCGCCAAGGCGGGGGTGAGCCCCTGGACCTGGTGGGCGGACGTGCCGGCGCAGCGTCACCCGACGCTGTACGTGACGGCGGGTCGCGTGGCCGACCATCCGGTGGTCAAATATCGCGGCATCTTCATCAACGACGAAGAACCGGGCTTCGGCGGCTGGGCGCGCGCGAAGTTCGGCGGGATCAATCACCTGGCCTATGAGAAGGTCTTCACGCTACTTCTGCGGTCCAAGGCCAATTTCCTCTGGCCCGCCATGTGGGGCAAGTCACTGTGGGAGGACGATCCGGCGTCCGCTCCGCTGGCGCAGGAGATGGGGGTGCTGCTGGGCACCTCGCATCACGAACCGATGCAGCGGGCGCAGGCCGACTGGAAGCGGGAGGGGCGCGGCCCCTGGGACTATAGCAAGAATGGCGATGTGCTGCGTGCCTTCTGGCGCAAGGGCATCGAACGACGGGGCAAGGCCGAGGACCCGGTGACGATCGGGATGCGCGGCGATGGCGACGAGCCGATGACCGAGGGGACCGCCACCGGCCTTCTCGAACGCATCGTCCGCGACCAGCGTCAGATCATCGCCGATGTCACTAAGCGACCCGCCGCCGAGACGCCGCAGGTCTGGGCGCTCTACAAGGAAGTGCAGGATTATTACGACAAGGGGATGCGCGTCCCCGAGGACGTGACCCTGCTGTTCGCCGACGACAATTGGGGCAATATCCGCCGCCTGCCGCCGCTGGGTGAGCATCGCGCGGGCGGGGCGGGCGTCTATTATCATTTCGATTATGTCGGTGGTCCGCGTAACTACAAATGGCTGGACACGAACGCGATCCCCCGCGTCTGGCAGCAGATGCGCATGGCCGACCAGTTTGGCGCGGAGCGGCTGTGGATCGTCAATGTCGGCGACCTGAAGCCGATGGAATATCCGACCAGCTTCTTCCTCGACATGGCGTGGAACCCGGCCCGCATGGATCTGGCCGCGATGCAGGCCTATCCCGTCCGCTGGGCGACGCAGCAATTCGGTCCCGCTCATGGGGCCGAAATCGGCAAGCTCCTGACCCGCTATGGCCAGCTCGCCAGCCGCCGCAAGCCCGAGCTGATCGACGCCACCACCTATGGCCTGAAGAACGGAGAATGGGCGCGGGTGCTGGGCGAATGGAATGCCCTCGACACGGCGGCGCGCGGGGTGGAGGCTCGGCTGCCTGCCCATCTGCGTGATGCCTATTACGAACTGGTGCTGCACCGGGTCCAGGCGATGACCAACCTGCACCGGCTGTACGAAGCGGTGGCCGCCAATCGTGCGGCGGCGCAGGTTGGGGACGGCGCGGCGGCGGAGCGGTTCGCTACGGCGGCGCGGGGCTATTACGCGCGCGATGCGGCCATCCGCCGCCGTTACGAGGTGGAGACGGCGGGCGGCAAATGGACCAGCATGATGGCGCAGACCCATATCGGCTATACCGGCTGGCAACAGCCCGACAGCGATGTCATGCCCGCCTTGGCCAGCGTCGCCAAACCCCTGCCGCTACCGCCCTCCACCCCCGCGCCGCGCCTGGCACTGGCGGCGGATGCCGGTCGCGCGGTCGATGGACGGGGCATAAGCTGGCAGCGTGTGGCGGGCTTCACCGCCGAGGGTGCGGCGATGGTCGCCAACCTCGCTTCCGCGCCGGTGGTCGAGCGTCCCGGCGAGGACAGCCCGCATATCGTCTATGACCTGAACTGGGATCGCGCGGGGCCCGCGACCCTGGGCGTGGTCGCTGCCCCCGGCCTGGACGTGCGCGGCGGGGGCCAGCATCGGATCGCGGTGTCGGTCGATGGAGGCGCACCGGTGATGCTCGACCTGATGGCGGGCGAAACGGAGGAAAGCTGGGGCCGCGCGGTGATCGAAAACCGACGCATCGCGACCACCCGCCTAACCGATCTGACCAAAGGCAGGCATCGCGTCACCCTGTGGCTGGTCGATCCCGAAATCGTGGTGGAGGGGATCACGCTCGATCCCGCCGCCTAACCGCCGCGAAGCATCCGCATGGCCTGGGCACGGAGGATGCCGATATTCTCCGCGCTCATACCCAGCACGCCGTGCCGCTCCTCGGGCAGATGGGCCAGCGGGTGGCCGTCGGGGCGGAAGACATAATGGTCGAACCAAGCCCGCCACGCCGCACGCTCCGCCTCAGGACGCGCGGCGATGGCGCTCATCGCGAGCAGCAGGGGAGCGAAGGGCTGGTCCGGGCCGACGGGAAAAGCGTCCCACCAGTAATTGACCAGGATGTTGAGCGATCCGCTCGCCTCCACCCGGTGCCACCACAGCTTGGGCATATAGAGCGCGTCGCCCGCCGAGAGTTCGACCGTGATCGCACGGTCTCTCGCCCGTTCGAACCGGGGATAGCGGGGATCATCGGGTGCGGCTTCGGCGGCGAGTGCGACCGGCTGTCCGGCCATGGTGTGGTCGATCGGTCCGACATAGAGATCGCCGATCGCATTGGGCGGATAGAGGGTGAAGCGCCGCTGCCCCGCCACGACGCAGGCGATATTGTCCATCATGTCGTAATGACAGGCTATGGTCGAGGCATGGCCCATCCAGATGCGCGGCGGCACGTTCGTCGGCGCGAAGGGCAGGATATTTTCCTCCGCCAGTCCGGGCAGGACGAGCGGGATGGGGAGTGACCCGACATAAAGGGTCTCGGCCTCGTTGCGGCCCGTGACGAGGCGTTCGACGGCCTCGCTCAGCGGCATCGACTCGCGCCGGAAATTGAAGCCCGACAGATCGTCGGTATAGTGATAGCGCCCTGCGATCGCCGCATCGCCGACAAAGGCCTCGATCCGCCGCCCCGCGTCGAAGCGCGCGAGATACTCGCCCAACGCCGCCCCACCGGTCGCGGCGATCCGCGCCAGCGGCCAGTCGCGCACCGCGCCGCGAAGCACGACCGGGCGACAGGGTTCGGTCACGAGCCGCCGAAACGCCCCGGGCTCGTCCAGCGTGGCGGGGTCGATCTCGACCGCCGCGCCGCTCACCGGGCCAGTCCGCTCAGCCGGTCGTTGCGCCGACGCGCGAGGAAGGGGATGTGCCGGACCGAGCCGGTGATCGCATAGACGAGTTGCAGATCGCCCGACCGGAAGAGCGCCAGCGCCGCCTCGTCGGGCAGACCGTGTAGCGCGTCGAGGCTGATCGTGTAGAGCGCGTCCAGCCTCAGGCTCTCGCCATTGTCGAACTGGAAATTCAGGTCGATCGGCTCGACCAGCTTGCGATCCAGCAGGCGCGCGATGAACCCCTCCGTCTCGGGCAGGCCGATATGCAGGCGTCGCAGCGCACCCTGCACCCGGCGGAGCGCCGGGGCCGCGCCGCCGTCCGATTCGAAGATCGGGTCTCCTTCCATCTGGGTCAGTGCGGCATGGGTGGGGTCGATCGCGATATTCTCGCCCGAGACGTAGAAACCCTGCCGCTCCAGATCGGCGGGGCGATAGCCCGCCAGGGTGGCGTTGGTCGTCAGACAGAGATTTTCGTCCGGCACCAGCCCCATCAGGGCACCGGGATAGAGATCGCCGGTCTCCGGGTGACGCGCGAACAGGATCGGGTAATGCAGCGCGGCCGGGAGAAACTCCTCGGCCACCAATTGTACGAAGTGGCGCGCCGCATCGGGCTTGGTCGAGACGCGAAGGGCGGCATGACGCGCGCTGTCCAGCAATTCCATTTCGGCCATGGCGATTCGGTCCTTTCGCATCCTCTCCGGCCCGATTCTGACGAGGGAACCGGACGACGAGGCCCCGGATTTGTCGGCATCCATGACCCCCCGTCAAGGCGTTCAAGTAGTGGGGAAGTAGCGGGTTGCGATCGCTCTGACAAATGCCTTGTTTCGGAGTCATTATAACGCTAACATCATGTCATCGAATGGGCGGTACGGTGGCGATAACCATCGATCGTACATTGACCATAGAACCGAAGGAGAGGGGAAGATGGTGTCTCGCACTAGCTTTGTGGGCGCATTCGTTTCGCGCCGCGGCCTGATGACCAGCGTGTCGCCGCTCATGGCCCTGGCGATGATCGCGCCGGGCGCGGCCTTTGCTCAGACTGTGGCTCCCGGAGCCGTTCGGCCGGACACCCCGGTTCAGGCCAACACCACCACCGCCCAGGAAGCCGGAACCCCGCAGGATCAGGCGACCGCCCCCAGCGCGCAGAACAATGCGCCGTCCCCCTCGGGCGAGGTTGCGGAGGGCGAGATCATCGTCACCGGCCTGCGCAGTTCGCTCCAGCGCAACCTCGATATCAAGCGGACCGCGACCGGCGTGGTCGACGCGATTTCTGCCGAAGATATTGGCAAGTTTCCCGATTCCAACGTCGCGGCCTCGCTCCAGCGTCTGCCCGGCGTGTCGATCCAGCGCTCCGGCGCGCGCGGCGAGCCGACCGGCATCACCGTTCGCGGCTTTGGCGGCGACTTCAACACCACCCTGTATGACGGCCGTCGCATCTCGACCGCGACGGGCGGGCGCCAGATCGACTTCAGCACCGTCGGTTCGGACTTTATCGGCCAGCTGAGCGTGCTCAAGACGCCCGACGTGACGCTGGCCTCCAGCTCGATCGGTGCAACGGTCGACATCCAGTTCCCCAAGCCGTTCGACCATCCCGGCTTCCGCGTCGCGACCAGCGCCTCGGGTTCGCTCCAGGATCGCGCGGGTCAGGTCGTGCCGACACTGGGCGCGCTGGTCAGCGATACCTTCGCCAATGATACGCTGGGTATCCTGTCGAGTTTCATCTATACCCGGCGTGATACCGATACCAATCGCGTCTATGTGTCGGGTTGGCCGGGCGGCAACTTCGCGCCGTGCCAGTTGGCGGGCAGCACCGCCGCGACCTGCGCACCGACCACCGACGCCAGCGCTGCCCCCAGCAACCGCCGCACCCTGACCGGCTGGTTCCCGCAGCAATATGGCGCGGAGCAGCAGCGGACCAAGGACGAACGCGTCGACGGTCGCGTGGCCCTGCAATGGCACCCGAACAATGACCTGATGGTCACGCTCGACAACAACTTCTCCCGCCAGACGATCTCGACCGACATTTACGGCTTCGGCGTGTGGTTCAGCCAGGAGTCGCTGCGCAACGTCCAGCAGGACGCCAACGGCACGGCAGTCAGCTTCACCCAGGCGGGGTCGCCGACCGACTTCACCGCGGCGATGAACAAGCAGATCCTTCAGACCAACCAGACCGGCCTGAACGTCAAGTGGGACGTCAATGAGAAGGTGACCGTCGAGGCGGACGGCGCCTATGCCAAGAGCTGGCTGAACCCCGGCAACACCATCGGCAGCAGCAATGGCGATATCGGCTATGGTGGCGCGCTGGGCACCAATCTGGGCTTCAACGTCACCGCCGACAGTAACAAGGCGTTCCCGACGATCAGCAATTTCGGTCCCGCCGGCAATGGCGGCCGCTGGGCCGATCCGACCGCGATCGGATCGCACGTCACCGTGCTCCAGACCCAGCAGAATACCGACGAACTGAAGCAATTCCGCGGCGTCGTGACCTGGAAAGAGGACAACATCACCCTCAAGGCGGGCGGCCAATATACCGACGACACCTTCAACCTGCTGAACCGCAGCACCTTCACCAACAATTTCTGGCAGGCCTATGCCGGTTATGGTGCGCCGTCGGGTCAGGGATCGGGCATCTCGCCGCTGCCGTCGAGCCTGTACCAAGGGTCGATCAGCCTCAACAACTTCATTCCCGGCTTCTCGGGCAGCCTGCCGCCCTCGGTCCTGATCTACAGCCCGCAGGCCTATCAGAACTACCTGACCAGCCTTGGCAATCCGCAGGCGCAGAACGTCCCCGGCTTCAACTATAATGGCGGGGTGAACGGCTTCACCGGCCAGTTCACCGAAGCGGTCGATCCGGGCAGCATCCTGTCGGTCAACGAAAAGACCCTGTCGCTGTTCTTCAGCGGCAGAATGGAAGGGCAGATCGGTTCCATGCCGCTGCACGCCGCCTTCGGCGTGCGGACGGAGAACACGCGCCTCCTGTCGATCGGTCAGGGGCGTGCGCCGACGTCGATCACGCGGAGCACCGCCGATCCGACGCTGTTGTCGATCGCCTTCACCGACGTCCAGCCGATTTCGAACCGCAGCAGCTATACCTATGTGCTGCCCTCGGTCGATCTGCGACTGGAGGTGACGGACAATCTGCAATTGCGCTTCGACGCATCGCGCACCCTGACCCGTCCGGGCCTGAGCCTGCTGAACCCCGTCGTCGGCATCGGCAACGGCCAGCGCGTCGGGGCGCTATCGGGCAGCGGCGGCAATCCGAACCTGAAGCCCTATCTTGCCGACAATTTCGACGTTGCGGCGGAATGGTATTATCAGCGCAACTCGTACATCGCGGTTGACCTCTTCCTGAAGAATGTCAGCAACTTCATCGTCGGCGGCGTGACCAATCAGACGGTCGGCGGCGTGATCGACCCGACGACGGGCCGCCCGGCGGTCTTCGCCATCACGGCCCAGGTCAACGGGCCCGATGCGACGGTGCGCGGCGTCGAAATCGCGTGGCAGCAGGTGTTCGGCGACAGCGGCTTCGGCTTCCAGGCGAACGGCACCTTCGTCAACACCAACAAGCCCTATGATCCCAAGGTCGTCGGGCAGAGCGGCTTCGCGGTCACGGGTCTGGCGAATTCGGCGAACTTCGTCGGCTTCTATGACAAGAACGGCTTCCAGTTCCGCACCGCGCTCAACTGGCGGGACGAGTATCTGTCGGGCTTTGGCCAGAACCAGAATACCGGTTCTTACGGTGCCGAGCCGACCTTCGTGAACCAGAGCTTCCAGGTCGATCTGACCAGCAGCTACGACGTCACGAAGAACTTCTCGATCTTCGGCGAGGTGCTGAACATCAACAAGAACAAGCAGAGCACCCATGGCCGGTTCAAGAACCAGTTGCTCGACGTGTTCGATTACGGTCGGCGCTTCACGCTCGGCGCCCGCTATCGTTTCTGACGATAGCCACTGGCGGGGATGTCGGGCCGTGGCTTGACATCCCCGTCCTTTCCCGGACCCTTCGGCCCCATGGTTCAGCCTGTTCAGCATATCGTGATCGTCGGCGGCGGGACTGCCGGCTGGTTGACTGCGGGCGTCATCGCCGCGCGGCATCAGGGGCGGCGACCGCATGGCTTCACCGTCACGCTGGTCGAGTCCCCCAATGTCCCGATCATCGGCGTGGGCGAGGGGACTTGGCCAACGCTGCGTACGACGCTGCGCAAGATGGGTGTGTCGGAGACGGTCTTCTTCCGCGAGTGCGATGCCTCGTTCAAACAGGGCGCGCGGTTCAACCGCTGGACCACCGGCGCGGCGGATGACGGCTATTACCACCCGCTGATGCTGCCGCAGGGTTTCGGACAGGTGAACCTCGCGCCCCACTGGCTGGCGGGTGAGGGGCAGGAGAGTTTTTGCGACGCGGTGACGCCGCAGGGGCGGATCTGTGACGCGGGGCTGGCCCCCAAGACGATCGCCACGCCCGAATATGAGGCTCTGGCGAACTATGCCTATCATCTGGACGCGGGCAAATTCGCCGATTTCCTGCGCCGCCATTGTACCGAGCAACTGGGCGTGCGGCATGTGCTCGCCGATGTCGAAGAGGTGTTGCTGACCGAGAGCGGCGACATCCGTGCGGTTCGGACCACCCAGGCGGGTGAGGTTGCGGGCGATCTGTTCGTCGATTGCACCGGCTTCCGCTCGCTCCTGCTGGGCGAGGCGATGGGGGTGCCGTTCAAGCCGTTGAACGACGTACTGTTCTGCGACACGGCGCTGGCGATCCAGGTGCCCTATGACGATCCCGAAGCGCCGATCGCCTCGCACACCATTTCGACCGCTCAGTCGTCGGGGTGGATTTGGGATATCGGCCTGCCGACCCGGCGCGGCGTCGGCCATGTCTTTTCCAGTAGCCATATCGGGCGCGACGAAGCAGAGCGGGAATTGCGCGCCTATCTGGGCGAGGCGGGGCGGGATTTGCCCGTTCGTGAGTTGAAGATCCGCGCCGGGCACCGGACGCGTTTCTGGGAACGCAATTGCGTCGCGGTCGGGCTGGCGGCGGGGTTCCTCGAGCCGCTGGAGGCGTCCGCGATCGTGCTGATCGAACTCTCCGCCAAGCTGATCGCCGAGCAGATGCCCGCCTGCCGCGAGGTGATGGACACGGTCGCGCGGCGGTTCAACGACACCACCCTCTATCGCTGGGGCCGGATCGTCGACTTTCTGAAGCTGCATTATTCGCTGACCCGGCGGACCGACAGTGACTTCTGGCGGGACAATTGCCGTCCCGAGACCATGCCAGAGCGGTTGCAGGAACTGATGGCGCTATGGCGTTATCAGGTGCCGTGGATGCACGAGGAGTTCGACCGGGTGGAGGAGGTGTTCCCTTCCGCCAGCTATCAATATGTCCTCTACGGCATGGGTCAGCGGACCGAGATCGTACCGGGGAGTCTGGTCGCCGAGACGGTCGCGGCGGAGCGGGCCCGGCGCGAGAATGACGTGCAGACCGGCCGGCTGCTCGCTGGGCTGCCCCGGAACCGTGATCTGATCCGCAAGATCGTCGAGCGGGGATTGCCGACGATTTAGTCCGTTGGGGTGATGACCTTTCCCGTCAGCGCCCCGTCAGCGTGAAGCTGTCCACATCCATCCACCCGCCCTTCGTGCCCGGATTGTAGCAGAACAACGCGAATTGCTGCCCCTGGAACGTGCCCGTCCGCCAGTCGAAGGCAAGCGGGAATTCCCCGCCCAGCGTCCGCCAGTTCCGCCCATCCACGCTATAGGCGACGCTCGCCCGGTCGGTCTTGAAGTCCATGTCCGTGCGCAGGAACAGGCGTTTGCCCTCGACCGGCCGGACATCGATGCGGAGGTCGGTCTTCTGCGTCGTCGCCTTATCCTCGATCACGCGCATCGTCAGGGTCAAGCGACCGTCCGTGCCGCGCCCGACCGCGATATGGCCGCTATATTTGCCGAAGGTGCCGAAGCCGCACTGGTCGCCCGCGACGATGTGCGAGGTATCCATCGCCACCACGCCGCGACCGAACGGCCCCTGTCCCTTTTGCAGCAATGTGTTGCGGGCGCTCCACAATGCGGGTGCCTGTGTGGCGTGCAGCCGCAGAAAGCCGGGCCGCTCGGTCAGCGACCAGCGATCCGGCAGCGGGTTGTGGTTCCACTGCCATTGCAGGCCGAGCTTCGGCGTCGCGAAATCGTCCGAGGCGGGCAGCGAGGCGATCGGCTGCCCCTTGATCGGTTTGGGCGCGGTGGCGGGCACCCGGCCCGGCGCGTCGGGCGTGCCCCATACCGGCCAGCCGTCCTTCCAGAAGACCGGGCTGATATTGGTCATCCGCCCGATCGCGCCCGCATCGGTCATCACGAAGCCATAATCGGTGCCGTCGGGCAGATCGACGATCGCGCCCTGATGCCCGCCGGTCGTGTCGTCGATCTGGTCGCGCGTCTCCCATGGCCCGAACAGGCTCCTGGCGCGCGACACCGTCATGCCGAGCCGCCGGGGGATGGCATTGAACATGTAATAATAGTCACCGCGCCGGACGATCTTGGAGCCCTCCGCCCCCTTGTTGAAATAGACGACGCGCTTGTCGGTAACGGTGCGCAGGTCGCGGCTGAGGCTGAGCAGGGTCGTCGTGCCGTCCGACCCGACCGAGGTCATGACATAGGCGCTGCCGTCCTTGTCGATGAACAGGCCGGGATCGAACGCCGCCTCGCTCAGCCGGTTCATCTCCCAGGGGCCGCGAATGTCGCGCGAGCGATAGATGCGGGTCTTCTCGCCCACCGGCGTCACCGCGATGTAGAAGACGCCGTCATGATAGCGCAGGCTGGGGGCGAAGATGCCCTTCCGGTACGCGCCTCCGTCCTTCAGATCATATGCTGGCAGGCCCTCCAGCCGGTCGATGACATGGCCGACGAAGCGCCAGTTCACCAGATCGCGCGAGGTCATGATGGTCAGGCCGGGAACGTTGGCGAAGGTCGTGGTGATGAAATAGAAATCCCGACCCACCCGGATGATGTCGGGATCGGGATAATCGGCATAGAGCGGCGGATTGGCATAGGTGCCGTCGCCGCGATCCGACTGCCACGCCTGCGCCGCCGCCATCGCCGAAACGCCGCCGAGCGTCAGCATCGCGAGAAGAAGAACCCGCCGCATCACCGCGCCGCATAGACATAGGGGCCGATCACGGTGCCGACGAAGCCGCCCGCGCGCGCCGTGCTGAGGAAGCGCACGTCGAGATCGGATTTCAGCGTCGCGGTCTTGCCGCCGACCGCATAGTCGAACGCCATCTCTCCGCCCCGGGCATGGATGGTCAGCGTCACCGGCCCCTTGCCCGTGAAGGGCGCGGAAGCGACCAGCGTTTCGGGTGCGGTTTCGTCGCGGGTGTTCTTCCCCTCCCGCTTGTAGAGCGCGATACGCGGTTGGCCATTGATGCGGGTCAGCCCGAAGAACAGATAGGCATAGTCGTTCTGCATCGCCGCCAGCCCGGCGCGGGCACCGTCCTTGGCCGGAGCATAGCGCAGCGTCGTCGAGACATCGGCGATCGCATGTTGTTGCCGCCGCCCGACAAAGCCCGGCACGCCCTGTCGATCCCCCAATGCGTCGCCGCCGCTCAGTTGCAGCGTGCCGTTCGCGACCTTGTAGAAGGGCGTCTTGGGGGTGCGAACGCCGATCCATTGCATCGCCAGCCTGTTGCCGTCGAATTCATCCGTATAGCCGAAATCACCGCTGGTCGGCAGCTTGGGCGCGGGGCTGGCGGGCAGGTTCGGAACCTTGTGCGTCCATGGCACCGTCTTGCCGTGATCGAGAATGATCGGCCAACCGTCCTTCCACGTCACGGGCAGCAGGAAGGTCTCGCGTCCGATATTGTAATAATCCTCGGCATAGGGCCGCGTCGCCAGAAAGGTCGCCCACCAGTCGCCATTCTGCGTCTGGACCAGTTCGGCATGGCCCGCCGCGCTGATCGGATGAGGGCGCTTGGGGTCGAGATCGCGCTGGGTCAGGATCGGATTGCCTGCGAACGGCGCGTAAGGGCCGCGCAAATCTTTGGAGCGCAGCACCACCTGCGAGTGGTTGACGCTGGTCCCGCCCTCGGCGGCGGTCAGATAATACCAGCCGTCCTTCTTGAAGATGTGCGGCCCCTCGATCCAGACCGGCTTCTTGGACAGATCGACGCCGCCATTGACCAGTTGCGTGCTCTCGCCGACCATCTTGCCGGCGCGCCAGTCATATTCCTGGATCCAGATGGCGCGGTGGCCGTCATAGCGCGGCGTCTCGGCAGGGGCGCGATTGTTGACGATATAGGCGCGGTCGCCTTCCCAATAGAGGGACGGGTCGATCCCCTCGAAGGGCAGCCAGATCGGGTCCGACCACGGCCCCGCCGGGTTCCTGGCGGTGATGACGAAATTGCCCCGGCACTGGACGCAGGTGTTGACGATGTAGAAAATACCGTCGTGATAGCTGATGTCGGGCGCGAACACCGCTTCCGAAATCGCGCGCCCCGTGAAGTCGAGCTGCCCCGGCCGGTCGATCGCATTGCCGATCTGGGTCCAGTGGACGAGGTCGGTCGAATGGAAGATCGGCAGGCCGGGAAAGTGCGCGAAGGACGAGTTGACGAGATAATAGTCCTTGCCCACCCGCGTCACCGACGGATCGGGATAATAGCCCGAGATGATCGGGTTCAGATATTCCCCGGCTTTCGGCGTGATCTGTTCGATCGAGCGGCCCTTATAGGTGAAGCGCTCGAAGGTCGCGGTCTGGGCCGAAGCGGCTCCGGCCACGACCAGCGACAGGGCGAGGGCGGTGAGGGGGCGGCGGATCACGCGATACCCTTTCGAACGGGGGCGGCGCGAAGGGCATCGGCGATGGCGGCACGCAGTGGCTTGGGTTTCAGGGCGTCGTCATAGGGCAGGGGCCGCTGCGGCAGGCCATCGGCGCGGGGTGCGAAGCCGTTCAGCCAGCTATGCTTGTCCCACAGCCCCCAGCACAGTAACTGGTCGAGCTGCGGATAGGTCAGCATCATGTCGAGATAATCGCGCGCCACCGCCGCGGTTTGTGCATCGCGCCGTGCCACGTCGCGCGGCATTTCGCGATCGTTGATGTCGAACTCGGTGATCAGCAGGCGATAGCCCATGGCGGTGACGGCATCCAGGAAACGCTTCCACTCGGCGCGCTGGATGCGCGAATGGCTGCCGTCATTGCCCAGATGGCTCTGGATGCCGAGCGCGTCGACGGGGACATTCTCCTTGCGGAACCGCTCCAACAGGCGGAGCACGCCCGCCCGGTGCGCCTCATTGCCGACCTCCCACGACATATAGTCGTTATAGACCCGCTGGGCATGGGGGGCATGCTCGCGTGCCGCCTCATAGCCGATCTTGAATATGTCGAAGCCCAGCGCCTGGTCGAACACCGTGCCCCGGACCTGGCCCGTCTTGGGATCGATCGTCTCGTTGACCACGTCCCAACTATAGATTTGGTCGCCGAAATGCCCGGCGACCTTTGCGATATAGGCGCGAAGCCACTTCTCCGCGCCCGTCGAGCGGACCCGCTCGGCCAGCGCGGGCGAGATATATTTGTCGTAGTTCCACAAGAGCGTATGGCCGCGCAGCTTCAGCCGGTGGTCCCGCGCGAAGCCCGCGATACGGTCGGCGGGCGCGAAGTTCAGATGCTCGGGGTCGTTGCCGAGGACATAGACCTTCATCTCGTTCTCCGGCACCAGCACGCCGCATTCACGCGTGACGATCGCGGCATGGGCGGGTTCGTTGATCGGCGAGCCCCGGCCCGCATTGATCGCAGTGCCGAACAATATGCCCTTTTGCGCCGCCAGATCGCGCAGCGGCGTTTCATCCGTCGCCGCCCATGCCATTGACGGGAGCGCTCCCATCGCAAGACCGCCCGCCATTCCGACCAGATGCTGACGGCGAGTCAGGACCGGCCCATTTTCCTTGGGTTTCATCACCCTCTCCCTATGTCTTTGCGCTGACAGTCGCATGGTCGCCCGGAAACGGCAAGGCCATGCGACGGCGACTTATATCGCGCTGCTCCAGGTCCTTAGTCGAGCAAGCGCGCCTCGCCCCACACCACCGGCAGCGCCGCATCGGGAGCGCTATCGGCGCGCGTGACCAGTTCGACCAGCTTGCGGCCCCGCACATCCGCCTCGATCGTCGCGGGCGCTTCGTTCAGGGCCATGGGGCGCGACCGGGTAAGCAGCTTGCCGTCGCCATAAACCTCGAACACCACGCGTCGCCCGCGTGCGGTGGCGGAATCGTCGATGCCGATCGTGGCGGCGAAGCGGCTCTGGCCGGGATTGCGCACCTCCAGCCGCGAGTTGGCGAGCACGCCGAGCCCGGTGTCATAGGCTTTGCCCGCCATCCGCAGCGGCCGACCGAAAGGCGTGCGATCCGCCTGTGCGCCGCCCCAGCCGCCATATTGCGGAAAGTCGCCCGGCCCCTTGCTGCCGCCCCAGGGGCTGAGTTCGTGATGGATGGTCGGATCGCCCTCGGGCGTCCGGACGCCATCCTCCGCCGGGTTCACGTCCCCCGGTGTCTCCGACAGATAGTGGCCGCGCGGCAGCCGACGCTCGCCGGAGATGCGGTAGATCAGCGTCTGGTGTGGCGCGAGCGTCAGCTTCGTCTCGCCCGAAAACTCGCTCTTCTGCCCGGTCCACAGGTCGGTCATGGCGACGGGGCGATCGCCGCGCAGCTTCAGGTGATCGGCGGTCAGGACGGGCTGGACCGGCCCGGCGGTGCGGTTGAGGATCGCCACCGCCTTGTCGCCGTCGGCCAGCGTCTTCACGAAGATCTGAACGTCGTCCGACAGATAGGCCGGGGTCGCCTGATGCCCCGCCGGGTCCTGGTTCAGCGCGATGATCGCCCGGTTGCCGAGAAGCGCGATCTGCTCGGCATTGGCCTTGCGCAGGTCGAAGCCGATCAGCAGCGGCGCGTTCATCATCGCCCACAGCGCGAAATGCGATCGCGCCTCGGTCATATGGTTCGCGTCGAACTCGCCCGAGCCGACGAACAGCATGTCGGGGTCGTTCCAGGCGTGTGGATGGGCGTAGAGCGCGCGGGTCGCGCTGGTATCGAAATTGGTCAGCATCCGCGACCAGTGCGCGGTGATATCGTCGCTGGTGCGCGAGACATTGCCGATCTGCTTGCCCCAGTTGCGGACGTCGGACGATCCCCAGAGGCAGAGCGAGAAGATATAGTCGCCGTCCGGATTTTCCCGGCGCAGCGCCGTCGCCACCTGGTCGTACAGCGCGCGGACCGCCGGAATATCGGTCCGTGCGAGGGAGTTCATGTCAATCAGTGGCGCCAGTTCGCGATAGTCGCCCTTGCGGACATGGTCGCTGTCCTTGCCCAGCCCGCGAATGCCGCAGCCATCGACCTTGATGTAATCGAACCCCCATTCGCGGAAATAGAGCGCGATGTCCTGATCGACATGGCCGTAAAGCCCGACCTCGCGCTCGGCGACGGTCCCTTCGGGCTGGTTGGCGAAATTGGGGGTATAGACCTGGCCGCAACTGTTGCGCCCGATGTCCGAATAGATGCCCGCCTTGAACCCCATGGCATGGAGCCGGTCGGTGAGTGGCCGGAAGCTGGTCTGCTGGTTGGGTCCGGCGGCAGCGGAAGGGAATTTGTCGGTGCGGATCACCATCCGGCCATCGGGTTGCCGACGGCGCAGCCACCAGCCGTCATCGATGTTGATATAGCGATAGCCCGCATCGCGCAGCCCCTTGTCGACAATCAGCTTGACCGAGGCCATCACCTTGTCCTCGTCGACATCGCTGTTGAACGCGTTCCAGCTGTTCCAGCCCATCGGGGGCAGGCTCGCCTGGCCGTCCTGGTTGGCGCTCCAGCGTCCGGTCGGTGCGAGCGGATCGACGGCGGTCGTCTGAGCAACGCTCACAACGGGCGTCATGAGCCCGAGCAGCGCCGCGCCACTTGCCAAAATCAACCGCTTCGTCCGTGGCATAGCCATCCTCCCAATCTGTTTTGCGGGCATCTTGTCGGACTAAAAAGGGGCTGTCCACCGCCTGTGATCGATTGCCATGGATTTGCCGGGTGGACAGGATGACGACGGGTGATAACGGTAACAGAAATCACGATATCGGGAGTGGATGGTCATGAAGGCATGGCGTGGATCGATCTTGGCCGCCCTGGCACTATCGGTGGCGTATCCCGCCATGGCCCAATCGCAAGGCGATGGCGAGCAACAGGCCGATACGCTTGCCGAGCATCTGGTCGCGCGGATGACGACCGACGAAAAACTGGCGCAGTTGCTCAACACCGCGCCCGCCATCCCCCGGCTGGACGTGCCCGCCTATAATTGGTGGACGGAGTCGCTTCACGGTGCGCTGGGGCCGGTGCCGACGACCAATTTCCCCGAGCCAGTCGGGCTGGCGGCGACCTTCGACGAAGCGCTGGTCGGTCAGGCGGCGCAGGTCATCAGCCGCGAGGTGAGGGGACTCCACGCGCTCGCCCGCCGGACGGGACGGATGGGGCGGATCGGCACCGGGCTGGATAGCTGGTCGCCCAACATCAACATCTTCCGCGATCCGCGCTGGGGCCGGGGGCAGGAGACGTACGGGGAAGATCCGTTCCTGACCGCGAAGATGGGCGTGGCGTTCGTTCGCGGGATGCAGGGGACCGATCCGACGCGGATCGACGTGGTCGCCACCCCCAAACATTATGCGGTGCATAGCGGCCCGGAATCGACCCGGCATGAGGCGAATGTCTATGTCTCGCGGCACGATCTGGTCGACACCTATCTCCCCGCCTTTCGCGCGGTGATCGTCGAGGGCGGGGCGGGGTCGATCATGTGCGCCTATAACCGGATCGACGGCCAACCGGCGTGCGGCAGCGACCTGTTGCTCAAGGAGTATCTGCGCGGGAGCTGGGGCTTTCGCGGCTATGTCGTGTCCGACTGCGATGCGGTGAAGGATATCGCCGCCAACCACCATTACGCGCCCGATGCCGCCACCGCGGTCGCCGCCGCGATGCGGGCGGGCGTCGATAACGAGTGCAACAATGCGACACTGACCGACACGGACGGGCTGACCAATCCGTATCGCGACGCCCTGTCGCGCGGGCTGATCTCGGTTGCGGATATCGACCGCTCGCTGACACGGCTGTTCGCCGCCCGTTATCGCACCGGCGATCTGCCGGGCCTGCGTCCGCTATCGACCCAGACCAGCTCCCCCGCCGATGTCGATACCCCCGCGCATCGGGCGCTGGCGCTGGAGGTCGCGGAGAAGAGCCTCGTCCTTCTCAAAAACAAGGGCGTCCTGCCGCTCAAGCCCCAGGCGCGGATCGCGGTGATCGGGCCGCTGGGCGATGCGACGCGGGTGCTGCGCGGCAATTACTCTTCCTCGCTGTCGGGGCCTGCCTTCTCGGTGGTCGACGGGTTGCGGCGGGCCATGCCGGGCGCAGAGGTGCGCTATGTCCCCTTCGCCGAAACCTTCACCGATGGCGATCCGATCCCGACCAGCGCGCTCAGGACCGAAGACGGCCAGCCCGGCCTGTTCGCCCGCTATTACAATGTCGTGGGGCGCGTCCCCGAGCGTTTCGCCCCCGGTGCGCTGGGGGAATGGTTGAAGACCGCAAGATTCGAGGAGCGCCCGGTCGTCACCCGGATCGAGGCCAATGCCGCCTCGCGCAGCCTGGACCTGTCCTCGGTTCGCGACGTGCACCGGGCGGTGTGGACCGGCTATCTCGTTCCGCCGGAGACGGGCCGCTACCGGCTGGGCATATCCGGGTTCAACGGCGCGATGACGCTGGACGGACAGCCCTTTGTCGATCTGACCAAGGCATCGTGGAACAGCCTGCCGACGATGCGCACCGTCACGCTGGAAAAGGGGCGGCGTTATCCGATCACGGTCACGACCGAGGCGCGTATCCTGACCGGTATCAACCTGGTCTGGAAGCGGGTGTCCGACGATCCGGCGGGCGAACTCCGTGCGGCGGCGAAGGCCAGCGACGCGCTGGTCGCGGTGGTCGGCCTGACCTCCGATCTGGAGGCGGAGGAGGCGCCGATCTCGGTTCCGGGCTTCAAGGGCGGCGACAAGACGACGCTCGACCTGCCCGCCGACCAGCAGGCGCTGCTCGAACAGGCCAAGGCGACCGGCCGCCCGCTGATCGTCGTGCTGATGAACGGCAGCCCGGTGAACCTGGCCTGGGCGAAGGCCAATGCCGATGCGATCGTCGAGGCCTGGTATCCGGGGCAGGCGGGCGGGCTGGCGGTCGGCAATGTCCTGTCGGGCAAGACCAATCCGGCGGGTCGCCTGCCGCTAACCTTCTATCGCTCGGTCGAGGACCTGCCGCCCTTTGGCGACTATGCCATGAAGGGGCGGACCTATCGCTATTTCACCGGCACGCCCGTCTATCCGTTCGGTTACGGGCTCAGCTATACCAGCTTCGCCTATGCGCCGGTGTCGGTCCAGCCGGGCGCGGACGGGGCGATGCGCTTCACGACCGAGGTGCGCAATAGCGGTCGCCGGGCGGGGGACGAGGTGGCGCAGCTTTACCTGAACTTCCCCAAGGTCGAGGGCGCTCCCCGCATCGCGCTACGCGGGTTCCAGCGGGTGCATCTGGCCCCCGGCGAGCGGCGGCGGCTGACCTTCACCCTGACCCCGCGCGATCTGAGCGCGGTGGATGCCGATGGCGTAAGGATGGTGATGAAGGGCGATTACCGCGTCTCGGTCGGGTCGGGACAGCCCGATACCGGCGTGCCGGTGCGGAGTGCGGCATTCCGGATCGAGGCGCCCCGAACGATCCCGGATTGATCCTCCCCGGCACGGGGAGGTGGCAGGGCGAAGCCCTGACGGAGGGGGGCTTCGACGGAACATGTCCCTCGCGGCCCGCCCCCTCCACCATGCTCCGCATGGTCCCCCTCCCCGTACCGGGGAGGATAGGGATTACTTCGTCACCAGCGACCGGCCGAAGAACGGCAGCACCTGCTCCTGGAACCGCACGCCGATCCGGTTGACATGGTCGCCGTCATAAATCTCGAATGTGTGCGCGATGCCATAGCGCTCCATCGCGTCGTGCAACGCCTGCGCATCACCCTTCAACCCGTCCTGCGACCCGACGTCCAGCGCGATCGCGCGGTAGTTGCGCAAGGGGGTGATATATTGATCGACAAAGGCGAGCGGCGTGTTGGCCCGCCATTTGGCGGTGATGTCGTCGCGCATCTTGCCGTCCTTGACCGGCAGGTCGAGATAGAGCGGCGGGTTCTTCGGATTGGGCGACCAGGCGGCGGAGGCGGCCAGCATCGCGCGCTGGCCCCAGTTCAGCTTCTCCGACTCCCTGGGCGAGGACAGGCTGGTCAGCAGCTTCTCGTCGGTCCCCTCGGGCCGGGCCATCATGCGCGGCGACAGGCAGCAGGGGCTCATCATATAGATGGCGCCGTACATATCGGCATGCTTCATCCCGATGCGCGCGGTGCCATAGCCGCCCATCGAATGGCCCGCGAGGCCGCGTGCTTCGCGACGGGCAATGGTGCGGTAGCGCGTGTCGATCGCCGCGATCAGGTCGTGGCTGACGAAGCGCTCGAAATCGCCGACCGTCTGCGAGGACGAATACATCGATCCGTTGTGCATCGTCTTGCTGTCGGGGAAGACCAGGATCATCGGCGCCACCCCGCGCGCGAAGGCTCCTTCGACCGAGGCGGGGACATGGATCTCCTTCGTCCACTGATCCGCGCCGATCGAATAGCCGTGCAGCGCATAGACGACCGGATAGCGGCGCGCCTTGTCCTTCGCATAATCGGGCGGCAGGACGACGATGACGTCGCGGTCGGCGCTGTTGCCCTCCAGATTGCCCTCGATCGCGGGCGAATGGACCTTGATCCGCTCGACCGTCACCGGCTTCGCACCGGGCACCGTGGCGGGGGTCTGCGTCGTCATTTGGGCGGGCAGCGCGGCGAGCGGCGTGCAAGCCAATCCGGCGGCGAGCAGCCAGTGCGTCTTCGACATAGGACATGCCATGCGGGTGATCCTCCCTCTTGAAAACGATGCCGACATGGATGTACCGGTCTGCGATATGCTTGCGAAATGCCGTGCCCCGCGATGAGACGGGCAGGGCGGATATCGGTACCAACAATGCGGATTGGGCCTTGTCAAGCGGGGCGGTGGAGGGTCTCCCTTGGCCTTCGACTTCGCTCAGGCTGAACGGAGGTTGGGGACAGAAGGCCATATTCCCTCGCATCGTTCACCCTGAGCGAAGTCGAAGGCCACGCCCCGAACCCGGAACTGGAAAACCGCGAACCGGCCTTGCATCCTCATCATTGATAGCGCTATCGTGCCTGGAAAGCTCCGGATACGGGGCAAATGGGAGAGAGAAAGCGATGAAGCGCTTGATGATGGCCAGCCTGGTCCTGGGGCTTGGCACCGCAGCCTGCGGATCGCCGCAGACGGCCGAGAATACCGCGCAGGAGAACACCGCCACCGCGTCGAACGACACCAATCCGACATCGCCCGATGGCCGTCACTATCTGTCGCAGCCGCTGGTACGCGAGATCTTTACCGCCGACCCCTCCGCGCATGTCTGGGGCGATGGAAAGATGTATATCTATCCCAGCCACGACGTGCCGACCGACACGCCCAACGACGATCTGGGCAACCAGTACGCCATGCGCGATTACCGCGTGCTGCGCATGGACGAGCCGGGCGGCAAGGTCACCATCGGCCCCGTCGCGCTCGACGTGAAGGACGTGCCCTGGGCCTCGCAGCAGATGTGGGCCCCCGATGCCGCCTATAAGGACGGCACCTATTATCTCTATTTCCCGGCGCGCGATAAGACCAAGGATCGCAACGGCCTGGGCGCGTTCCGCATCGGCGTTGCGACCTCCAAGAATCCGATGGGCCCGTTCAAGGCCGAGCCGGAGGCGATCCACGGCAGCTTCTCGATGGACCCCGCCGTCTATCAGGACACGGACGGCACGGCGTACATGTATTTCGGCGGCATCTGGGGCGGTCAGCTTCAGCGCTGGAAGGACGGCAAGTACGACCCGAACGGCAGCGACACCGACCTGAAGCAGGACGACCAGCCCGCACTGTCGGGCAAGGTCGTCAAGCTGAACCCCGACATGAAGACCTTCGCCGAAACCCCGCGCGACGCGGTGATCCTCGACGAAAAGGGCAAGCCCGTGTTGGGCGGTGCGCATGACAAGCGCTTCTTCGAGGGTTCCTGGGTCTTCAAGCGCGACGGCAAATATTATTACACCTATTCGACCGGCGACACGCACTTCCTGAACTATGCGATCGGCACCAGCCCCTATGGTCCCTTCACCTATAAGGGCCATATCCTGAAGCCGGTGCAAGGCTGGACCACCCATCATTCGATCGTCGAGTGGAAGGGCAAATGGTGGCTTTTCTACGCCGACACGCAATTGTCGGATAAGAACCACCTGCGTAACGTCAAGATGACCGAGTTGACGTTCAACCCGGACGGGACGATCCCGACCATCGATCCGTTCGTGAAGTAAGGACGACGCATGTTCCTTGGCATCGATATCGGTACGTCGGGCGTAAAGGCCGTCGTGCTGGACGAACATGGCGCGGTGGTCGGGCAGGGGACGGCGGCGCTGACCGTGCAGCGTCCCCACCCGCTCTGGTCCGAACAGGACCCGGAAGCATGGTGGCAGGCGACGACCTCGGCCGTCCGGGCGATCGACCCGGCGGTCCGCCGGGCGGTGCGCGGAGTCGGTCTGGCGGGGCAGATGCACGGCGCGACCCTGCTGGGCGCGGACGATCAGCCGCTCCGCCCCGGCATCCTCTGGAATGACGGGCGCAGCCATGCCGAATGCGCGGAGCTGGAGGCGAAGGCGCCCGCGCTTCACCGCATCGCGGGCAATCTCGCCATGCCGGGCTTCACCGCGCCCAAGCTGCTCTGGGTGGCGCATCACGAGCCGGAAACCTTTGCTGCCATCCGTACCGTGCTGCTGCCCAAGGATTACGTCCGGCTGCGGATGACGGGCGAGAAGGCGTCGGACGTGTCGGACGCGGCGGGCACGCTGTGGCTGGACGTTGCCGCGCGCGAATGGAGCGACGAGATCCTCGCCGCGACGGGCCTGACCCGCGATCAGATGCCGCAGGCGGTCGAGGGTACGGCGCAGACCGGTCGCCTTCGCGCCGACGTGGCCGAAGCCTGGGGCATGGATCAGGTGCCGGTGGCGGGCGGCGGCGGCGACAATGCTGCCGGGGCTGCGGGTGTGGGCGTCGTCAAGGACGGCGACGCGCTGTTGTCGCTGGGCACGTCGGGCGTCATCTTCGCGGCAACGCGTGAGTTCCGCCCCAATCCGGCGGGCGCGGTTCATGCCTTCTGCCACTGTCTGCCCAATGTCTGGCACCAGATGTCGGTCCATCTCTCGGCGGCGGCGTGCATCGACTGGGTCGCGCGGCTGACCGGCACGCCGGGGGCCGCCGAACTCTTCGCCCGCGCCGAAAGCGTCGGCCCGGCGAGCGGCCCCGAAATCTTCCTTCCCTATCTGTCGGGCGAGCGGACGCCGCATAACGATGCGGAGGTGCGCGGCGCGTTCCTGGGGCTGGACCATGACACCACGCCCGAGCGGCTGGCGCAGGCGGTGCTGGAGGGGGTGGCCTTCGCGCTCGCCGATGGCCTGTCGGTGCTGCGCGATGCGGGCACCGAATTGTCGCAACTCTCCGTCATCGGCGGCGGGGCGCGCTCCTCCTATTGGGGCCAGACGCTGGCCGCCGCGCTGGGCGTCGAACTCGTCTATCTGAAGGGTGGCGAGGTCGGGCCCGCGCTTGGGGCCGCACGTTTGGCGCAACTGGCCGTCGATGGCGGTTCGCCGGAAGAGGTCTGTGCGCCTCCACCCGTCAGCCATAGCATCGTCCCCGACGCCGCGCTCGCCGAGCGTTTCGCCCCCAAGATCGCGCAATTCCGCGACAGCTATTCCCGTATCACTCCGAGGAACCGTTAAATGGCTACCGACTTTTTCGCCGATATTCCGACGATCCGTTACGAAGGCCCCGACAGCGAGAACGAACTCGCTTACCGCTTCTACGACAAGAACCGCGTCGTGCTGGGCAAGACGATGGAGGAGCATCTCCGCTTCGCCGCCTGTTTCTGGCACACCTTCTGCTGGCCGGGTTCGGACGTGTTCGGTGGTGGCACGTTCAACCGCCCGTGGCACGCCGGTGCCAATGACAGCGCCGCCGCCGCGCAGAAGCGTGAAGTGGCGTTCGACTTCTTCTCGAAGCTCGACATCCCCTATTACTGCTTCCACGACGTCGATGTGATGGCCGATGCGCAGGGCGTCGCCGAGCATCGCCGCTATTTCGCGGAAGCGGTCGATCACCTCGAAAAGCTTCAGGCTTCGTCGGGCCGCAAGCTGCTCTGGGGCACCGCGAACCTGTTCAGCCATCCGCGCTTCGCCGCCGGTGGCGCGACCAACCCGGACCCGGAAGTCTATGCGTTCGGCGCGATGCAGGTCCGCGACGCGCTGGAGGCCACGCATCGTCTGGGCGGCTCCAACTATGTGCTGTGGGGCGGTCGTGAGGGTTACGAGACGCTGCTCAATACCAACATGAAGCGTGAACTCGACAATCTCGGTCGCTTCCTGTCGCTGGTGGTCGAGCACAAGCACAAGATCGGCTTCAACGGCACCATCCTGATCGAGCCGAAGCCGCACGAGCCGACCAAGCATCAGTACGACTTCGACACCGCGACCGTGTACGGCTTCCTCAAGGCTTATGGCCTCGAGCACGAAGTGAAGGTCAATATCGAGGCGAACCACGCCACGCTGGCGGGCCACACCTTCGAACATGAGATCGCCACGGCGGGCGCGCTGGGCATCTTCGGGTCGATCGACGCCAATCGCGGCGATCACCAGAATGGCTGGGATACCGATCAATTCCCCAACTCGGTCGAGGAACTGACGCTGGCCATGCTGGAGATCATCCGGGCGGGCGGCTTCACCACCGGCGGCTTCAACTTCGACGCCAAGGTGCGTCGCCAGTCGATGGACGCGGTCGACCTGTTCCATGGCCATGTCGGCGGGATCGACGTGGTGGCCAAGGGCCTGCTCAACGCCGCCGCGCTGATCGAGGACGGCCGCCTGGATGCGATCAAGGCCGAGCGTTATGCCGGTTGGGACGGCGACTTCGGCCAGAAGGTCGGCGGCCTGGACCTGGCGGGTATCGCCGACCTCGCCGAGAAGGAGGCGGTCGATCCGAAGCCCCGCTCGGGCCGTCAGGAGCGGATCGAGAACATCGTCAACCGTATCGTGAACTCGGGCAGGTAAAGGGGGAGGGGCCGGTTGATCCGGCCCGCCTGCCAGAACGGAAAGGGGCGCGTCCGACAGTCGGGCGCGCCCCTTTCTTATGCCCGGTCGCGTGGCCTTCGACTTCGCTCAGGCTGAACGGAGGTGGTGAAGGACCTGCTCCTCCCCCTCCGTCCAGCACGAACGGCGGGACGAGCCGGATCAGGCCACCCCGTTGGCCGCCATATCCCGCAGCGCCGTATGGAAGCGCCCGATCGCCATCGTGCTGAACCCCGCGATATTGATCCGCCCCGATCCGGCCATGTAGATGCCATGCCGGTCCCGCAGCCATTCGACCTGCGAGGGCGATAGCGGCAAGGTTGCGAACATGCCCTTGCCCCCGGCGACCGCCGCCAGATCGATCGAGCCGATCCGGCCGCCCGCCGCCAGCGCGGCGCGCAGGCCCGCCAGCCGCTGGCGCATCGTCTCCAGTTCCTCGCGCCATTCGCGGGTCAGTGTCTCGTCTTCCAGAATGATGCGCACGATGGCCGCGCCGTGATCGGGCGGCATCGACCAGTTGGCGCGCGCCAGCGACAGCAGGTTGGACAGCACCACCATGCCGGTATCGGCATCGGGCGACAGGGCGAACAAGGCTCCGGTACGCTCGCGATACAGCCCGAAATTCTTGTCGCAGGAATAGGCGAGCAGCGCTTCCGGCACCGCCGACAGGATCGTGCGTGCGCCTGCCGCATCCTGATCGAACCCGTCGCCCAGCCCCTGATAGGCGAGATCGACGACCGGGGTCAGCGACTTGTCGGCGATATGGCGCGCGATGGCGGTCCATCCGGCGGCATCGGGGTCGATCCCGATGGGGTTGTGACAGCATCCGTGCAGCAGCACCGCCTCGCCTTCCTCCGCGCCGTCCAGCCCGCGAAGGAAGCCGTCCAGATCGAAGACCTGGCTGGTCAGGTCGTAGCAGGGGATCATGACCGGCTCGACGCCCGCCTGTCGGAACAGCGGCGCGTGATTGGCCCAGCTCGGGCTGCCGATCCAGATGCGGGGGACGCCCGCGCGGGCGAGCAGTTCGGCGGCGAGGCGCAGCGCCCCCGTACCGCCCGGCGTCTGGAGACCGACGACGCGATCGGCGGCCACGGTGTCGGCCAGGACCAGCGCGGCCAGCGCACGGACGAAACCGACATCCCCCTCGGGCCCGAGATAGGATTTGCTCGGTTGCTCGGCGAGCAGGCGGGCTTCGGCGGCCTTGACGGCGGTCATGACCGGGGTGCGTCCTTCCTCATCGCGGAACACGCCGACGCCCAGATCGATCTTGTCGGCGCGCGGGTCGGCGGCGTGCTGGCCGATGATCCGCAACAGGGGATCGTCGGGCTGGCGGGTCAGGTTCGCAAAACGCATGGCAAGGCCTCTTGGACGGAAAGGCGCGCACCATAGGGCCCCGGCAGGGAAAGGGAATGCCCGGCGGTTCATGGACGGCGATCCCTGTCGCCGGGCAATCGGAATGCCTGAGCCGAAACACAATGGTTTGTACCATCAACGCATCCCGTTTTCAGATCTAACTCACGAAAAATACGGCATATTGATATGTATTATGGAGCGTGTGCTGCGTTTGTTCGTAGACCTTGTGGACGGAATTTCCGGTGGCGCCCAGCTCGCCCTGCCATGACCGTGATGGCACGCCGATCCTGGGCCTTACCAACGGTTCGGCTCCGTCGAACCCTCAATATTGTCAGTCCCGATGACGTGCGTCGCGTCATCGTCGTTGTCGTGCGGCCGTGACAGGCGGGCGGCGTGATGAGGAAAGTTTGCGATGAATATTTGTCGGCCCATCTCGCGCGTTACGACGATCCAGGCATCGCTGCCACGGCCTGCGCCGCATGAGCATGGTGCCGGTTTCATGCAGGCGGAGTATAAACCATGACGCTGGGTGTGGTTCGCCCCGCCATGGGGCATTCGGTATCGGCGCTGAGCCGGTTGTCGCGGCTGGCCCCGCTCGACAAGGTGGCGGAGGCCGCGTTGATCGAGGCGATGGCGCGTCCGCAACACTTCCGTCCCCGCCGCGACCTGATGGTCGAGGGACGCGATATCGCCAGCCCGAATCTGATCCTGTCGGGCTGGGCCGCGCGGGTCCGCATCCTGCTCGACGGGCGGCGGCAATTCCTGAACTTCCTGCTGCCGGGCGATGTGGTGGGGCTGTACCATCATCAACGACCGCTTGCGCCGACCAGTATCATCACGCTGACCGAAGTCACTACCTGTACACCCCCCGCCTGGGGAACGAACCCGTCGCTGGACGAAGCCTATGGCGTCGCGCATGCGCTGGACGAGGCTTTTCTGCTCGCCCAGATCGCACGGCTGGGTCGGATGAACGCGATGGAGCGGATCGGCGACCTCATGCTGGAGTTGCAGGAGCGGCTCACGATGAGCGACCTGACCCATGGCCCCAGCTTCGAACTGCCGATCACGCAGGAAACGCTGGCCGACGCGCTGGGGCTGACGGCGGTGCATGTGAACCGGATGCTTCAGGCGGCACGGCGCGCGGGCGATCTGATCTGGTCGTCGCGATCGATCACTATCCCCGACCCGAAGATGCTGGCGCGCAAGGTCGGTCGAGTGCCCATCCGCGTGTCGGGAAGCTGACCTCGCCAACGGCCGTCCATCATCGCGGTTGGATATCTTGATGTCCATCAAGATATTGGAAAAACATGATTAAATAAGGAACAACCATCCTCATCCCGCGCTGTCCGGGCAAGGAATGAGGAGAGAGGCTTGTGCCGGATATCGCCGACAGACCCTATGACGACGCGCCCGTGTCGACATCGAAGGACAGCGACGCCGCTGTCAGGACCGCAATCAGCCAGGGGATCGAGGAACAGGGCGGCAGCCTTGCCGCCTGGGCCGTAACGATCAATCGCCCCGCCGCCGAACTCTATGCCTGGTGGCGCGACTTTTCCAATCTCGCCAGCGTGATGGAGAATGTCGATCGGATCGATGTGCTCGACGCCCAAAGGTCCCATTGGGTGGTCAAGGCGCCCGGCGGTTCCACCGTCGAATGGGATGCGATCGTCACCGAGGAGCGGGAGGGAGCGGTGATCGCCTGGACCTCTGCCGAAGCGGCCGATGTCGCCAATTCGGGCCGCGTGACCTTTCGCGACGCGGGCGCGCGGGGCACCGTCGTCTCCGCCACCATCCTTTACGACCCGCCCGCCGGGGTGATCGGCAAGCTGGTCGCCAAGCTGTTCCAGCGCGAGCCCAATATCCAGGTCCGCCGCGACCTCGCGCGCTTCAAGCAGCTCATGGAAACCGGCGAGGTCGCGACCAATGCGATGAACCCCAAACAGCTTGAGGAGCAGGGTGCATGAAGGCGCTGACCTGGCACGGCAAGCATGACGTCCGCATCGACAATGTGGACGATCCCGCCATCATCAATCCGCGCGATGCCATCATCAAGGTGACCGCGACCGCGATCTGTGGTTCTGACCTGCATCTCTATGACGGATATATCCCGACGATGCAGTCGGGCGATATCCTGGGCCATGAGTTCATGGGCGAGGTGGTGGAAACCGGCTCCGCCTCCACCCTGAAAAAGGGGCAGAAGGTGGTGGTGCCATTCACCATCGCCTGCGGCTTCTGCTATCATTGCGGCAAGCATCAATATTCGGGTTGCGAGAACGGCAATCCGGCCGACAATCAGGATATCGCGCGCGAGCTTTACGGCCAGCCGATGTCCGCGTTGTTCGGATATAGCCATATGACCGGCGGCTATGCGGGCGGTCAGGCGGAATATGTCCGCGTGCCGTTCAGCGACACCGGCCCCATCGTCATCCCGGACGGGGTGGACGACGAGAAGGTCCTGTTCCTCTCCGACATCCTGCCGACCGGCTGGATGGCGGCGGAGAACGCCCAGATCGAGCCGGGCGACACCGTGGCCGTCTGGGGTTGCGGCCCGGTCGGGCTGTTCGCGGTCCAGTCGGCCTTCCTGATGGGCGCGGAGCGGGTGATCGCGATCGACCACTTTCCGCACCGGCTGGAGCTAGCGCGCAAGTTCGGGGCGGAGACGATCAACTATGAACAGACCTCGACCTATGACGCGCTGATGATCATGACCGGCGGGATCGGTCCTGACGCGGTGATCGACTCGGTCGGGCTGGAGGCGCACGGCCTGTTCGTCGACAATGCGATCGATCAGATCAAGGCGTCGACCTTCCTGGGCACCGATCGCATCCATGCCATCCGCCAGGCGATCATCGCCTGTCGCAAGGGCGGGCGGGTGTCGATGCCCGCCGTCTATGGCGGCTTCGTCGACAAATTCCCGCTCGGCGCGGTGATGCAGAAGGGGCTGACGCTCAAGACCGGACAGACCCATGTCCAGCATTACCTGCCGGGGCTGCTCGACGCGATCATGGAGGGGAAGATCGATACGACCTTCCTGATCTCGCACCGCTTGCCGCTGGAACAGGCGCCCGAGGGCTATCGCATGTTCCATGACCAGCAGAATGAAGTGACCAAGATCGTGCTGAAGCCCGGTCAGTAAGGAACCACATCATGGCACAAAAACTCGCGATCGTGACCGGTGCCTCGACGGGCATCGGCTATCATCTGGCGGCCTGTGCGGCGAAGGCGGGCTATGACCTGTTGATCGTCGCGGACGAACCCGCCATCCATACCGCCGCCAGCAAACTGGCGGCGATCGGGGCGCAGGTTCAGCCGGTCGAGGCCGATCTCGCGACGCTGGAGGGCGTCGACACGCTGCTGGCGGCGACGGGCGGGCGGCGGATCGATGTGTTGTGCGCCAATGCAGGCAACAGCAAGGGCGGGCCGTTCCTCGACCAGTCGCTGGAGGACTGGCGGCGTTCGGTGGATACCAATGTGACGGGCACCGTCTATCTGCTGCAACGCGTGCTGTCGGCTATGGTCCGGCATGGCGAGGGCAAGATACTGGTCACCGGCTCGATCGTCGGCTTCATCCCCGGCCCCTTCAACGCGATCTACAATGCGACCAAGGCGTTCATCGTCAACTTCACCGAGGCGCTGCGCAACGAGATCAAGGAGCAGAAGGGCGTCACGCTGACCACGCTGATGCCCGGCCCCACCGAAACCGAGTTCTTCGCCCGCGCCGACATGCTCGACACGCGGGTGGGTGCGAGCGAGAAGGACGATCCCGCCGAGGTCGCTCGCAAGGGCTGGGACGCGATGATCGCCGGTGAGGGGCATATCGTCCCCGGTCTCGCCAACAAGGCCCAGGTCGCCGGGTCCGGCGTGGTGCCGCAATCGGTGCTGGCCGAGGCGCATCGCAAGATCGCCGAACCGGGCTCCGCCGACCGCTGACCCCCCTCGAAAGGAAACCGACCATGGGCCTGTTCACCAAGGATATCGCGACGCTGGACGACCTGTTCGTCCATCAGCTTCAGGATATCTATTACGCCGAGCATCAGATCACCAAGGCGCTGCCCAAGATGATCGACAAGGCGACCGATCCGCAGCTCAAGGCCGGGTTCGAGCAGCATCTGCGCGAAACCGAGGGCCAGATCCGGCGGCTGGAACAGGTGTTCGAGATGCACGGGCATTCGCCCAGGGCGGTCACCTGCCCCGCGATCGACGGCATCATCAAGGAAGCCAATGAGGTCGCGGGCGAGGTCGCCGACAAGCGGGTCCTCGACGCCGCGCTGATCGCGGCGGCGCAGGCGGTCGAGCATTATGAGATCGCCCGCTACGGCACGCTGGTCGCCTGGGCGCGGCAATTGGGCCGCAGCGATTGCGCGGCGATCCTCGACGAAACGCTGGCCGAGGAAAAGGCGACCGACGAAAAGCTTACCGGATTGGCCGAAGGCGGGACCAACGCGGCGGCGCAGGCCGCCGAACCCGCCTGACGCCACCGGTAGCCGGGGCATCGTCGCCGAAATACCCTTCCCCGGCGGCGATGCCCCATTCCTCCCCGGCACGGGGAGGGGGACCAGCGAAGCTGGTGGAGGGGGGCTTTCACAAGGAACATGCCTTGTGAAAGCCCCCGTCATTCAATCCAAGATCAATGGGCGAAGTGCGTCACGCCCAGCATCAACACGATCCCCGCGACAGTCGCGAGACTGGTGCGAAAGCGCGGATCGAGCGACTGGCTGCGCGGGACCAGTTCGCACGCGCCGATATACAGGAACACCCCCGCGAAGAGCGCCATGACCGGCGCCAGCATGCTCGCGGGAATGGCGATCCCCGACCCGATCAGCACGCCCAGCATCGGCGCGATCCCGTTCAGGATCAGCCAGCGCCGCGCCGCCGCCTCCGACCGTGCGGCCAGGCTGAGGCTGACGGTATTTACGCCATCCGCCACGTCATGGGTCAGCACCGCCAGCGCGATCATCCAGCCCGCCGCCGTATCGATCTGAAAGGCCAGGCCGATGCCCAGTCCGTCCATCAGGCTGTGCAGGCAGAGCATGGCGGGTCCCAGATCGCCACGCCACGACGCCGCCGCCCGGGGGATCCGTGCCAGCAGCCGGTCGAGCAGCATATAGCCCGCCAGCCCCAGCGCGGTGAAACCCATCATCTCCCGCACCGCCCAGCGGTCGCCCGCCAGTTCCAGCGCCTCGGGCACCAGGTCGAACAGCGCCACGCCGACCACGATTCCGGCGGTCACGCCCAGCACCATGCCGATGCGATGCCGCAGGCGAAGCGCGAGCATCCCGCCCGCCAGCGTCGCCGCCATCGCCGCCAAGCCGAATGCCAAAGGGATCAGCGTCATCGCGCGGTCCGCATGGCGAAGGCGTCGGGATACGGTAGCGGTCGCTGCATCGCGGGTTCATGGACCAGCGAATGTGACGTTACAAGGTCACGCATGCCGAATATCGGTCACCGGTACGGGTGGTCGCTTCTCAAGGACGAAACGCCCTATCCTTTGGCGATCGCGTCGAGAACGCGCTCGGCGACTTCGCGGCGGCAGATCAGCAGATCGGGCAGCAGGGGGTTTTCGCAATTGTAGATCAGCGGTCGGCCATCGATGCGCGAGGCATGGAGCCCGGCGGCCAGCGCGACGGCGGCGGGGGCGCAATTGTCCCACTCATATTGCCCGCCGTCATGCAGATAGACATCGGCCCGCCCCTCGACCACGGCCATCGCCTTGGCCCCGGCGGACCCCATCGGGATCAGCGTCGCGCCCAGCCGGTCCCCGACGCACCGGGCGATGTCCGGCGCTCGGCTGCGGCTGACGACGACGCGCAGCCCTTGGGGACAGGGGGGATGGTCGGGGGGCAGGTCGTCGGTGGCGAAGATCCGCTCGCGGTCGGGCACCGCGACGGCACCCAGCGCCGGGCGGCCATCGATGGCGAGGCCGATATGCACCGCCCACTCGTCCGACCCGCTCGCATATTCGCGCGTCCCGTCGAGCGGATCGACGATCCACACCCGCCGCGCGGCGCAGCGGGCACGGTCGTCCACCGATTCCTCCGACAGGATGAAGTCGTCGGGCCGCGCCGCGCGCAGCCGGTCGAGGATCAGCGTGTTCGCATCCCGGTCGCCCAGCGCGCCGAGTGCCGCGCCGTCCAGCCCGCTCGACGCGCGCAGGTGCTTCAACAGTCGGCCCGCCTCGATGGCGACCGACCGCGCGAGTTCGGCGTCGGTCACAGGTCGTAACTCCAGATGCCCAGCACATGCTCGACGATCCGCGACGCCGCCTGTTCCGCCGTCTCCCTGGTCGTGTCGACCCGGATTTCGGGACGGTCGGGCGCTTCATAGGGGCTGGAGATGCCGGTGAACTCGGCGATCTCGCCCGCCCGCGCCTTGGCATAGAGACCCTTCACATCGCGTTCCTCGGCGACCGAGAGGGGCGTGTCGATGAAGATTTCGACGAACTCACCCTCGGGCAGCAGCGCGCGGACCATGTCGCGCTCGGCCCTGAAGGGGGAGATGAAGGCGGTCAGGACAATCAACCCAGCATCCGCCATCAGCTTGGCGACCTCGCCCACGCGGCGGATGTTCTCCACCCGTCCGGCTTCGGAGAAGTCCAGGTCGCGGTTCAGGCCATGGCGGATATTGTCGCCGTCCAGCAGGAAGCTGTGGCGCCCCATGCTGTGCAGTTTCTGTTCGACCAGATTGGCGATGGTCGACTTGCCCGAGCCCGACAGGCCGGTAAACCACAGGACCTTGGGCGCCTGCCCCTTCTGTCTTGCATGGGCCTCGCGGGTGATGACCGCCGACTGCCAATGGACATTCTGGGCGCGGCGCAGCGCATGGTCGATCATCCCCGCCGCGACCGTCGCATTGGTCGCGCGGTCGATCAGGATGAAGCCGCCGAGCGTACTGCCCTTCGCATAGGGCTCGAACACGATGGGGCGATCGGCATAGACCTCGACCAGCCCGATATCGTTGAGCGCGAGCGTGTCGGCGGGGCGCTGTTCCTGGCTGTTCACATCGACGACGTGGCGCGGCGGCTGCACCGTGGCGCCGACCAACTGGGTACCGAGCTTCAGCGAATAGCTGCGCCCCGGCACCAGCGGCGCGTCCGCCATCCAGACGATGGTGGCGACGAACTGGTCGGCGATTTCGGGCGGGTCCTCGGCGGCGGCGATCACGTCACCGCGCGAGCAATCCACCTCGTCGGCGAGAACCAACGTTACCGCCTCGCCCGCGATCGCGTCCGGCTGGTCGCCGTCATAAGTTACAATCCGCGCGATCTCCGTCGTCTTGCCCGAGGGGGCGATCCGCACCCGGCCGCCGACCGACACCCGGCCACTCGCGATCAACCCGGCAAAGCCCCGGAAGTCGAGATCGGGCCGGTTGACCCATTGCACCGGCATACGGAAGGACGCCGCCACCGTGCGGTCGCCATCGATCGCCACCGTCTCCAGATGCGGGAGCAGTGCGGGACCGTGATACCAGGGCATGTCGGGCGAGGGCATGGTGACGTTCGCGCCGGTCAGCCCCGATAGCGGAATGGCGGTGAACCGCTCGATCCCGATGCCACGCGCGAAGGCCGCATAATCGGCGACGATCGCGTCGAAGACCGACTGGTCATGGCCGACTAGGTCCATCTTGTTGACCGCCAGCACGATCTCCTTGATCCCGACCAGATGGGCCAGATAGCTGTGCCGCCGCGTCTGGGTCAGCACGCCTTTGCGCGCGTCGATCAGGATCACGGCCAGATCGGCGGTCGAGGCGCCCGTCACCATGTTGCGGGTATATTGTTCATGACCCGGCGTGTCGGCGACGATGAACTTGCGTTTCTCCGTCGCGAAGAAGCGGTACGCGACATCGATGGTGATGCCCTGCTCGCGCTCGGCGGCAAGGCCGTCGACCAGCAGCGCGAAGTCGATATTCTGCCCCTGCGTACCCAGCCGGCGGCTGTCCGCCTCCAACTGGCTGAGCTGATCCTCGAAGATCGTCTTCGAATCGTAGAGGAGCCGCCCGATCAGCGTCGATTTGCCGTCATCGACCGAGCCGCAGGTGATGAAGCGCAGCATCGACTTGGCGGCGTGCGTGGCGAGATAGGCGTCGATATCGGCGGCGATCAGCGCATCGGGTTGATAGGCGGTCATCTTAGAAATACCCCTCGCGCTTCTTCTTCTCCATGCTGGCGGCCTGGTCATGGTCGATGGCGCGCCCCTGTCGCTCCGACGTGGTGGTCAGCAGCATCTCCTGGATGACGTCGGACAGGGTCGCCGCCTCGCTCTCGACAGCACCCGTCAGCGGATAGCAGCCGAGCGTGCGGAACCGGATCGAGCGGTCCACCGGCACTTCGCCCGGCCGCAACCGGAATCGGTCGTCATCGACCATCAGCAGCATTCCGTCGCGCTCCACCGTCGGGCGGGGGGCGGCGAAATAGAGCGGCACGATCTCGATCCCTTCCTGAAGGATATACTGCCAGATATCGAGTTCGGTCCAGTTGGACAGCGGGAAGACGCGGATGCTCTCCCCCTTGTGGATGCGGCTGTTATAGAGGTTCCACAGTTCGGGCCGCTGCGCCTTGGGGTCCCAGCCATGTGCGGCGGAGCGGAAGGAGAAGACACGCTCCTTGGCGCGGCTCTTCTCCTCGTCGCGCCGTGCACCGCCGAACGCCGCGTCAAAGCCGCCCGCGGTCAGCGCCTGTTTCAGCCCTTCGGTCTTCCACATATCGGTGTGGCGGCTGCCATGGTCGAAGGGGTTGATGCCCAGCGCCTCGGCCTCCGGGTTGCGGTGGACGATCAACTCCATGCCCGCCGCCTCGGCCGCGCGGTTGCGCAGATCGTACATGGCGCGGAACTTCCACGTCGTGTCGACATGGAGCAGCGGGAAGGGCGGGCGCGCCGGGAAGAACGCCTTCTTGGCGAGGTGCAGCATCACCGCCGAATCCTTGCCGACCGAATAGAGCATCACCGGCCGCTCGGTTTCGGCGACCACTTCGCGCAATATATGGATGCTTTCGGCTTCGAGCCGCTGAAGGTGCGTTAGTCCAGTCATCGGATTGTCAGATAATGTCGCCAGCGAAGCGCGCGACCAACTTATCCTGTCAGTCACGATAGTCCCGCTCCAGCGAGTCCAGGATTCGCGCGCCCGCCATGAACACCGCGATGGGGCAGGCGGCGAACAGGATCTTGCCCGGAAGCCCCGGATAAGCCTGAAGATAATGCATGCCCCGCTCGACCGCACCCAGGCCGAGGCCATAGATGACGAGAAACGCCTCGAACTTCGTCTTGATCGTGAACAGGGCGACGATGCGGGACCACATGGGCCTGGTTACACCACCGCATCGCGAACGGGCCAAGCCCTTAAGTCGCGGCCAAAATGAGACAGTCCAGCTCGCTCAACAGCGCGATCCGCGCCGCCTCGATCCGTTGGATCAGGGCGGGGTCGCCGATGTCGGCGGGGGCGATGGCTTCGGGCCAATGCTCCTCGATCACCGCGGCGATCCGGTCGAGCCTTGCATGATCGACCAGGAAACGCGGGTCGATCGTGGCGGGGTCGGCGACGACGCGCAGGCGAAGACAGGCCGGGCCGCCGCCATTGGCCATCGATTCGCGGACGTTCACCACCTCCAATCGGCGGATCGGGCCGTTGCCCGCGACATGCTCCTGCAACCAGGACCAGACGGCGTCATTGTCACGCGCCTCCTGCGGCAGGATCAGCGTCGGTTCGCCCCCCGGCGGGGTCACCAGTTGCGCGTTGAACAGATAGGAGGCGATGGCATCCTCAAGGCTGACACGGGCGGCGGGAACCTCCACGATCTCCACCTCGGGCATGACGCTGCGCAGATCGTCATAGAGGCGTGTCGGATCGGCGAAGGCCTGTTCGTGTGCGAACAGCACCCGTTCGTTGGCGACGGCGACCACGTCATTGTGGAACGCCCCCGCCGCGATCGCCGCATCGGACTGGCGCGCGAAGAGGACGCGGTCGGGGGACAGGTGGTGCGAACGGGCGATCGCCTCGCTGGCCTGGCGATGCTGGCGCGCGGGGAAGGGGCCGCCGCTTTCGCCATAGACGAAGACCTCGACCCCCGGATGGTCGTGCGCGGCGCAGAGCCGCATGTGGTTGGCCGCCCCCTCGTCGCCGAACGGAGCGGGCACCGGCGAATGGACGATGAAGGCCGGGTCGGCAAAGGCGAGGCGAAGCTGTGCCAGGGTCGCGGCCCATTCATGGCTGCGATGCGGCATGGTCAGCAGGTTGGCGACGGTCAGGTGGCACCGCCCGTCGCGCGTGTCGGGCGCGGGCGAGACGGTCGCGGCATTGGCCGCCCACATCGCCGATGCGGACAGGGCCTGGGCCTTGAGCACCGGAGAAGCCGCATCATAATCGGTCGCCAACCGCCCCAGCCAGGGATGGTCCGGGCGCGGATGGGGCAGGAAAATTCCCTGCACCAGCCCCAGGTCGAGGTTCGCGCGCATCTTCGCGATCCCTTGCAACGCCGCCGCGCGGGGGTGGGAGGTCTTGCCCGCATTGCGGGTGGCGGCGAGGTTGCCGTGGCTGAGCCCCGCATAATTATGGCTGGGGCCGATGATGCCGTCGAAGTTGATTTCTCGCAGCATGGCACTCACCGATCGATATGGAGGACGCTGTCGCCGACCGACAGGTCGAGCGTGCGCGCGGTGTCTTCGGAGACGATGACCCCATCATCCCCGTCGCGGATTTCGCCCAGCGCGCAGCGGAAGTCGGTGAGCCGTCCGGCCGCGACCAGCGCCTCGCGGCCCGAATGAACGTCGATCCCGACGATCCGGCTTTCGCGGGCGTCGCGGATCGAGCGGACCTGATCGGTGCGTGCCGTCATGGTCGGGCCGCCATCGAAAATGTCGATATAATGCTCGAAGGCGAAGCCCTCATTCTCCAGCATCCGCATCGCCGCGCGCCCGGAGGGATGGGGCAGGCCGATCGCGGCACGCGCGGTCTCGGTCAGCATCGCGGTGTAGATGGGGTGTTTGGGCATCAGGTCGGCGATGAACTGGTGGCCGTGGATCGCGTTGAATTCGTCCGCCTGCTGGAAATTCATCCCGAAGAAGCGGCCCGCCAGTCCGTCCCAGAAGGGCGATCCCCCCGCCTCGTCGATCACCCCGCGCAACTCCGCCAGCACCCGGTCGGCGAAACGCGGACGGTTGGCGCGCATGAACAGGTAACGGCTGCGCGCCAGCAACAGGCCGAGTCCGCCCGCGCGTTCGCCGGGATGGAGGAACAGCCCGCCCACCTCGCTCGCCCCCTCCAGATCGGTGGTCAGCGACAGCATCTCGGCGCGGAAGGTACGGTCCAGCTCACGGCTATGCTGGGTCAGCGTGCCGATGCGATAGCTGTAAAAGGGGTGCTTCTGCCCGACATGGGTGAAGATCTGGCAGGTGCCGCGCACATCGCCGGTCCTCCGATCCTCGAGCATCAGGACGAACAATTCGTCCCGCACCGTTCCGTCGCCATCGCTGGAAAAGGCGTCATGGCTGCGGGCCAGCTTGGCGGACAGCGAGCGGCGGTCCGGGGGCAGGTTGGTGAAGCCGCCGCCGGTCAGCTTGGCCATTTCATAGAGGTGCCGCAGGTCGCTATCGACGGCGGGACGGATACGGAAGCTGTTCATGCGGAACCGATGATGCGCAGGATCGTCAGCGCCGACAAGCCCGCCCGCTCGGCCAGGCTATCGATCAGCAGATACTCGTCCGACGAATGGATCGCGCCGCCGCGCACGCCCATCGTGTCCACCACCGGCACACCAGCCGCCGCGATATTGTTGCCGTCGCACACCCCGCCGGTCGCGCGCCAGCCGATCGACAGGCCCAGATCGGCTCCGGCACGCCGCACCGTCTCGAACAGCGCCGCCGCGCCGTCGTCGATGGGCTTGGGCGGCCGGTTGAAGCTGCCATGCACCTCGACGCCGACCTCATGCTCGGCGGCGATGCGCTCTGCGATGGCCTTCATGGCGGGGCCGGTCCGCTCGATCGCGGCAAGGGCGCGGGGGCGGAAATTGACCTGGAGCATGGCGAGGTCGGGCACGACATTGTTCGGCCCGCCGCCGTCGATCCGGGCGGGGTTGACCGTGATGTCCTCCGCCGCCAACCGCGTCAGTTCCAGCGTGATCCGCGCGGCGGCGACGATGGCGTTGCGGCCCTCTTCCGGGTTGCGGCCCGCATGGGCGCTTCGCCCGCGCACGACGATGGTGAAATTGCCGGTGCCGCCGCGTGCGCCCGCCAGCGTCCCGTCGGGAAGCGCGGGCTCATAGGTCAGCGCCGCGATCTTGCCCGCCGCCAGCCGGGCGATCAGCGCCGCCGATGAGGCGGAGCCGGTTTCCTCGTCGGAATTGATCAGCACGTCATAGCCCAGCCGATCCGCCACGGGGCTCGCCTCCACCGCGTGGAGCGCCGCGAGGAGGACGGCGAGACCGCCCTTCATATCCGCCACACCTGGGCCACCCAGCCGGTTGGCGTCGATCCGCGTGACGCTCTGAAAGGGATGATCGACCGGATAGACGGTGTCCATATGGCCGGTGAACAGCATCCTGACCGGCGCTTCGGGGCGGACCGACAAATGCAGATGGCGGCCATGGTCGAGCGCGACCGGACGACCATCCGCCCCGACCCGTTCGACCGGTTCAGGCGCGACCATGGTCAGTACGCCGGGCAGCGTGCCGAAACGCTCGGCGAGTTGGTCCGCCATCGCTTTCAGGCCGGTCAGGTTCCGCGTTCCGCTATTGATCGCGGCCCATTGCTCGGTGAGGGACAGCATGGGGTAGGCGGCGGCGGACGCCACCGCGTCCCGCTCGATGGTGTTCAGTCTCTCCATGACCGCAGCCTAGGCCATGGAAGGGGGGCAGGTGAACCCCCCTGTCTCCGGGGCGATCAGAAGCTGTACACCACCGAGGCGCGGGTGATCGTGTCGGTGGTCTGGCGGCCGATCGGCGGCTCGCTTTCATATTGGACGTTGTAGGAGAATTGCGCCGACAGCGGCCCGAACACCTTGGCGTTGAGCGACGAATTGGTGCCGACCGTGCTGTTGAACTTCTGAAGATAGGCGGACGCCGTCTGGTTGAACGAGATGGCGGGGGTCAGCTTCCAGGTGAAGTTCAGGTTGCCGCGCGCCGCCAGCGCGCTTTCGATCCGGGCGTCGGTGAATTCGGTATGGCGGAATGCGGGGCCGAGTTCGACGTCGAGCGTCATGTTGGGCTTGCGGATCGCGCTGTAACCCGCACCCGCCGAGGCCGATAAGCGGTTGAAATAGCCAAGGAACCGGTCGCTCTCATATTGCGCGGCGCCATAGACGTAGTTGTTGGCGTCCAGTTTGAAATTGGGCTCATAGGACGCGACATAATGTTCGCGGCTGACGACCTTGAAGCTTTCCTGATAATCGCCCTGCAAGTGCAGCTTGTGCCGCCATTGCAGCCCTTCGCGGGTCAGGTCGACGATGCCGGTCAGGCCGATATTCTGGCTGTTCCCCGTCGTCGCGAAGCCGCCCAGCTCGACCCGGCCATGCCACAGGTCGAAGAAGGTCGCCTCGCGGATCGTCCGGCTGCGGCTCGCGGTCTTCTCGTCGCGCCAGACATCGGCCATCGCGTCGATCGCGTCGGCCGCTTCGGGAACGGCATTGCGGGCATAGCGGACGACGGTGGTGATGTCGTTCTCGTTGCCGCTTGCGATCGCGGCCTCCAGCATCGCGCGGATCGGCGGCGGGATCAGCGCGGGGTCGGGATCGTTCGGATCGGCATTGGCCAACAGGCCCAGCGCGATGGGTATCAGCAGCAGCCGCTTGGTCATGAGGTCGGCCTTATGCCGTTCTCGGCTCGACGGGAATGGCGGCGTCCCCGTGCGGTGCGGCGAAATGCTCCGCGAAGACGACCAGCAGTTCCTCGTACAGCGCCTTCTTGAACGGCACGATCATCATGGGCAGCGTCTGCGGCTCGGCCCAGCGCCAGGCGCGGAATTCGGGATGCTCGGTATCGATGCGGATATCGGCGTCCTCGCCCAGGAAGCGGTAGAGGAACCAGATTTGCCGCTGGCCGCGCCATTTGCCCTTCCACACCTTGCCGATCATGTCCTCGGGCAGGTCGTAGGTCAGTTCGCGGGGGGCACGGGCGATCAACTCGACCTTGTCGGCGGTGACGCCGGTTTCCTCGAACAACTCGCGAAGCCCCGCCGCATCGGCATCCTCTCCCGGATCGATCCCCCCTTGCGGAAGCTGCCAGGCCTCCAGCGTCGAATCGATCCGCTGGCCGACAAAGACCCGGCCGGCGCGGTTCATCAGGATGACGCCCGCGCAGGGGCGATAGGGGAGATCGGTCATCATCATTGTCCCATGGGGCGTGCCGCCACCGCCTCGGCGATCAGCGCGCGCAACGCAAGCAGGAATCCGGTCAGGTCGGCCACGCCCGAGGGGATCGCCTTGCGCAGCGTGGCGAAGCCGTGGATCGTGCCCCGAGCCTCGCGGAAACTGACAGCCACCCCGGCGCGGACGAGCGCCGCGGCATAGGCGCGGCCCTGGTCGCGGATCGGGTCGCACTCGGCGGTGACGATGACAGCGGGCGGCATGGCGGACAGATCGCCGCGCATCGGTGCCGCGCGCACATGCTGAAGGTCGGCGGCATAGCAGGCGACGAACCAGTCGAGCATCGCGCGGGTCAGGAAATGGCCGTCCGCGAAGTCGCGCAACGACGGATGCGCACGGCCCATATCGCTGGCGGGATAGAGCAGCCCCTGTGCCAGCACCGGCACGGCGGCGGGGCGGTCGCGCAAGGTCATCGCGGTCACCGTCGCCAGCGTTCCGCCCGCGCTGTCGCCCATCAGGACCAGCCCCGTGGTGCCGGGCTGTTCCGCCAGCCAGCGCGCCGCCGCCTCGCAGTCGTCCGGTGCGGCGGGCCAGACATGCTCGGGGGCCAGCCGATAGTCGAGCGAGACGACCGGCAGGTCGAGCGTCCGCGCGATCTCGGCGGCGAGCGGCGCATGGGTATCCACGTCGCCCAGCACGAAACCGCCGCCATGCAGGAACAGCACGACCGGCCCCGCCGCCCGATCCTCACGCGGATCGAACAGCCGTGCGGGCATCGCACCGTCCGGCCCCTCGATGATGAAGCGGCGGTCTGTGCCCAGCGGCCCGATCGGCGGGTCGGTCAGGTCGCGGGCCGCGCGCATCATCGCCCGCGCGGCCTCCGGGCCCAGATCCTGCTGGGGCGGGCCGGGCAGTCGGTTGTAATAGCCGAGAAAGCGGGCGACATCGGCGCGCAACTCGGGCAGCGGGGCCGGGGCCCTCCTATCGCGGGTCATGGCACCCTAACTAGGGCGCATGATCCATGTCGTCCATCACCCGGCCTATGTGACCGAGGCTCCGGCCCGCTCCACCTATCGCTGGGGCAAGAATGGCGCGATCCGCGATCTGTTGCGGCAGGAGGGGGATGCGGTGGCCTGGACCGAACCCGCGCTCATGCCATCCGAATGGATCGAGGCGGTGCACGATCCCGATTATGTCGTCGAAGTGCTGGAGGCGCGCGTGCCGCCGGAGAAGACGCGGCGCATCGGCTTTCCGATCACCGAGCAGGTGGCGTACCGCGCGCGGGCGGTGCCGGGGGGAAGCTGGACCGCCGCGATGCTGGCGCTGCGGCACGGCTTCGCCGCCAATACAGCCGGGGGTAGCCATCATGCGCTGGCCAATACGGGGGCGGGCTATTGCATCTTCAACGACCTGGCGATCGCCGCGAACCGGCTGGTCGAGGAGGGGATGGTGGCCCGTGTCGCGATCGTCGATTGCGACGTGCATCAGGGCGACGGCACCGCCGCGCTGACCGTCGGGCGGAGCGATATCGTCACCTACTCCATCCATGCCGAGAAGAACTTCCCGGCGCGCAAGGCCCGCTCGACGCTCGATGTCGGACTGCCCGACGGGGTGGACGATGACGGCTATCTGGCAGCGCTGGACGCCACGCTCCGCCCCTTTCTGGACGAGCACCGGCCCGACATCATCCTCTATCAGGCGGGAGTCGATCCTTTTGTCGAGGATCGGCTGGGGCGATTGTCGCTGACCCGCGAAGGGCTGGTGGCGCGTGAAAATCTGATCGCCGATCTGGCGCTGGCGCGGGGAGTGCCGCTCGCGAGCACGGTGGGCGGCGGTTATGGCGACGATGTGATGGCGATCGCGGAGCGACACGTGACCGCCATACTGACGCTCGGCAAACGATTGGGCGTCAGGGAACCGGGGGACAAGCGAAGCGTAGCGCTGGGATGAATGCTGCCCCCTCCATCCTGTGGTTTCGCCAGGATCTCCGCCTTCACGATCAACCCGCGCTGCTGGCGGCGGCGGCGGGGCCGGTCATTCCGGTCTATATCCTCGACGATGACACCCCCGGCGACTGGCGGATGGGCGCGGCGCAGCGCTGGTGGCTGCACCACAGCCTGACCGCGCTGGCCGGGGATCTGGAAGCGCTGGGCAGTCGCCTGATCCTGCGGCGCGGGCCGGCGGTGAAGACGCTCCAGGCTCTGATGAAGGAAAGCGGGGCGGAGGCGATCCACGCCATCCGCCATTACGAACCCTGGTGGCGTGCGGCGGAGGAGGAACTGGGCGAGGCGCTATGCCTGCATGACGGCAATCATCTCGCGCGACCCGAACTGGTCACGACCGGCGGCGGCAAGCCGTTCCGCATCTACTCCGCCTTCTGGAAGGGATTGCAGGGCCATCTGCCGCCCGAACACCCGCTCGACCCGCCCGAGGCGCTGACCGCGCCTGCGCATTGGCCGAAGAGCGAGACGCTGGCCGACTGGGCGCTGCTGCCCACCAAGCCCGATTGGTCGACCGGCTTCGATGCGGACTGGACGCCGGGCGAGGCGGCCGGGCGCGAGCGGATCGCGGATTTCGTCGCCAAGGCGACCGCCTATGACACGGCGCGCAACATGCCGTCGGAGGAGGGAAGCTCCCGTCTGTCGCCGCACCTGCATTTCGGCGAGGTGTCGCCCCGCGCCGTCTGGTACGCGCTCGACCGGCACGCCGATACCGAGACGTTCCGTAAGGAACTCGCGTGGCGCGACTTCACTGATGGCGTGGTGATGGCGCTGCCCGACTATGCCGATCGCAATGGGCGCGAGGCGTTCGATCGCCTGCCCTGGCGCAAGGGGAAGGAGGCGGATGCCGATCTGAAGGCCTGGCAAACGGGACGCACCGGTTATCCCATCGTCGATGCGGGGATGCGGCAGCTCTGGACGACCGGCTGGATGCACAACCGGGTGCGGATGATCGCCGCCTCGTTCCTGATCAAGCATCTGTTGATCGACTGGCGCGAGGGCGAGCGCTGGTTCTGGGACTGTCTGGTCGATGCGGACTACGGGAATAATTCGGTCAACTGGCAATGGGTCGCGGGGACGGGGATCGACGCGAATATGTTCGGCCGCATCATGGCCCCGCTCACCCAGTCGGAGAAGTTCGACGCGGGCGACTATATCCGCGAATGGGTACCGGAATTAAGGCACCTGCCCGATGCCGCGATCCACGATCCGGACGTGGCGGGGTGTCGGCCCAAGGGCTATCCCGCCAAGATCATCGGTCATCGCGAGGGCCGCGAGCGGGCGCTGGCAGCGGGGAAGGCGGCGCGGGGATAGGCCGGGGCGTGCGCTTCGACTTCGCTCAGCGCGAACGGGGTGGGTGGCGTGACCCCAACTTCCATTCGGCATGAGTGTCGTCGAAGGCCGAGCGATGACTGGGATACTCGGCGGAGCGGAGCGCGTGCGCTTCGACTTCGTTCGGCGCGAACGGGGGTGGATGACTTGCCCCAACCTCCGTTCGGCCTGAGCGAAGTTGAAGGCCATGGGATGAGATCTGACCTACCCGAAACACAAACGGCCAAGGCAAACCCTTACCGCTTCCGCCGACACGCATCCGAACAATAGACTACCTGATCCCAATCCCGCGCCCATTTTTTCCGCCAAGTGAAGGGCCGCCCGCAGGCCTGGCAGGTCTTGCTCGGCAGATTCTGCTTGGCGACCCCGTTGGGCATCAGCGGGGTTCGCCGGCCAGGAAGGTGCTGACGTCGGCCAGATCGACCGTCTTGTCGAGATAGGTCCGCCCGATCCCGCGCGCGAGCAGGAAGGGCAGGGTGCCCGCCGCCATCTTCTTGTCGTGCTTCATATGCTCGACCAACGTCGCGGACGGTGCATCGATCCCGGCGGCGGCGAGGCCGTCGGGCAGGCCGATCGCGCGCAGATGCGCCGCGACCCGCTCCGCATCCTGCCGCTCGCAAATTTCCTTGCGGACCGAATAGCGAAAGGCGAGCGCACAGCCCGCCGCGACGCCCTCGCCATGCAGCAGCCGATCGGAAAAACCAGCCTCCGCCTCCAGCGCATGGCCGAAGGTGTGGCCGAGGTTCAGGAGCGCGCGGATGCCGTTCGTCTCATGCTCGTCCGCCGCCACGATCCGCGCCTTGGCCGCGACCGAATGCGCGATGGCATGGACCCGCGCGTCCGCATCGCCCGCCAACAGCGCGGGCGCGTTCGCCTCGCACCATTCGAAAAAGGCGAAATCGTCGATCAGGCCGTATTTGACGACCTCCGCATAACCGGCGCGCACCTGGCGCGCGGGCAGCGTGTCGAGGACTTGCGGGTCGATCAGCACCATGGCGGGCTGGTGGAACGCGCCGATCAGGTTCTTGCCCGCCGAGGTGTTGATCGCGGTCTTGCCGCCCACCGACGAGTCGACCTGGGCCAGCAGCGTCGTCGGGATCTGCACGAAACGGCACCCGCGCTTGACGATCGAACAGGCGAAACCGACCAGATCCCCGATCACCCCGCCGCCCAGCGCGATGACATGGTCCGACCGCTCCACCCCCAGTTCCAGCAACCGGTCGCAGACATGCTCCAGCATCGCCCAGCTCTTGGTCTTCTCGCCGGGGGGCAGGATGATCGCTTCGCTTTCGACCCCGGCGGCGGACAGCGACGCCTGCAACGCTTCGAGGTGGGGGCGGACATTCTCGTCGGTCACGATCGCCATGCGCCGCCCGCGCGCCAGCGGGGCCAGCCATTCGGCGGCGCGGGGCAGCAGCCCGGCCTCGATATGGATGGGATAGCTGCGGTCGCCGAGCGACACGGTGACGGTCTTCATCGTCCGATGGCTTTCAATATGGCGTTGACGGTGGCCTCGTGGGGCCCGCGCTTGCTGGTGACGTGGATGGGGGCGAGGGCATAGATCGGGTTGCGGACCGCCGACAATTCGCGAAGCACCTTCAGCGGGTCCTTGCCGCGAAGGAGCGGGCGGGTGTCGCGCCGCCTGACCCGCTCGGCCAGCACCTCGGGCGTCGCGTTCAGCCAGATGGCGGTCGCCTGTTCCAGGATCAGCGCGCGCGTCTCGTCGTTGATGAACGCGCCGCCGCCGGTCGCGATCACCTTGGGCCGACCATCGACCAGCCGGGCGATGACCCGCCGTTCTCCGTCGCGGAAATAGGGTTCGCCGAACTGGGCGAAGATTTCGGACACGCTCATGCCCGCGGCTTCCTCGATCGCGGTGTCGGCATCGACGAAGGGCAGGCGCAACCGATTCGCCAGGCGGCGGCCCACGGTCGACTTGCCCACGCCCATCAGCCCCACCAATACGATGGGCGACCCGTTCCAGCTTGCATCTACAGGGTTGTGGCTTTGCAACATTGCACTGTGCGCTATACAGCGGGCGCGCGCCCGGCAACACCGGCCGGGCTTTCACGGGTCCATTATAAGGTTTAGCGTTTCATGTCCCGTATGGTCGTTTCGCTCATCGTCCTCCTCGTCGTGATCGTCGGGGGGCTGTTCCTGCTCTCGGGCCGGGCGACCGAACGGCCGACGACTCAGGTCGAGAAGGCGGTCTCGCTTGGCAACCTGCAATAAGCGGAAGGCCGTTTTCCGCCATCTGCCCCGCGCCGTCGCGTTTCTGATGGTCGGGGCCGCCGCACTGGCGGCGGCGCAGGATCGGCCCGAATCGCTGCTTCCCCCGGGCTTCGGCCAGCCGAGCGCGCCGCCGAGTCCCCGGCCGACGCCGCGCGGCACGGCGACCCCGCGCGTGGCGCCGGGAACCGCTCCGACGCCGGTGGCCGTACCGACGCCCGCGCGGACCCCGGCCGATCCGGTCGGAGCGCTGATCGAATCGCTATCCACCCCGACGCCCACGCCGACCCCGTCGCCCAGCGCGACGATCGATCCGCGCACGCTGGCGGAGTATGAACTCCCCGCCTCGGCACGGCGGTCGCTGGCGCTGGTCGGCCCTGCCGGTCCGCGCGAGGGCGCATTGGACCAGCGGGTGTTCGCGGGCGCGGACGGACGGGTCGCCGAGGCGTTGATGCGGCGTCTGTCCGCCCCTCTGCCGTCGCGCTGGACCTCGATCCTGCTGCGCCGGACGCTGGCCGCGCAGATGATCACGCCGCGTGGCGTCAACGGCGCGGACTTCGCCGCCGAGCGCGCATGGCTGTTGCTCCGCATGGGCGAGGCGCAGGTGGCGCGCGCGGTCGTCCAGTCGGTCGATGTGGGCAACTACACCCCCAAACTCTATCAGGTCGGGATGAACGCGCTGCTCGCGTCGAGCGATCCGGCGGGGCTCTGCCCGCTCGCCGATGGCGGCGCCGCCGCCACCGGGCTGGGCGGCTACCGGGTGGCGCAGGGTATGTGCGCGGCGCTGTCGGGCGAGGCGGCGCGGGGCAGCGCCATCGTGCGGCAGGTCCGGCGTCAGCGTATCGCGGACGATTTCGACCTGAAGCTCGCCGAAAAGCTGATGGGGTCGAGTGCCGGGGGGCGTCGGGCGGTGTCGCTCGACTGGACCGGCGCGGATCGCCTGACGGTCTGGCGCTTCGGCCTCGCGACCGCGACCGGGTTGGGCGTGCCGCCCGAATATCTGTCCTATGCGGGCCCGCAGGTGCGCGGCTGGCTGGCGACCTCGCCCGCCGTTGCCGCCAGCGACCGGGCGAGCGTGATCGATCAGGCGGCGAGCATGGGCGTGCTGTCCAACGCCGCGTTGGTCGATTTCTATTCGGCGCTGGCGGACGACGACCAGGCCAGCCGGGCGTCGGGCGCGATCGGCAATGACCTGCGCAACGCCTATGCTGCCAATGACGAGGGGCAGCGGCTGTCCGCGATCCGTTCGCTCTGGGGCGATGACGATCGCACGCCCTATGGTCGGTTGATCCTGACGGCGCGCGCGGTGGCGCGGCTGCCCGTGGTGTCGTCCGACGGCGATTCGGACCGGCTGGTCGCCTCGATGCTGTCCGCCGGGCTGGACCGGAGCGCGGCTCGCTGGCGCGGTGCCGTCAAGCAGGGCGGCGACGCCTGGGCGATGATCGAACTCAGCGACCCGGACCGGCAGGGGCAGGTCGGCTATGACCAGGTCACGGCCTATGGCGGCAATGGCGACGCGCTGAAGCAGCGCCTGTTCTTCGCCGGCATGGCGGGGCTGGGCCGCTTGTCGCAGGGCGACACCGAACGCGGTGCCGAGGCGCTGGACGTGCGGATCGGGCAGCGCAACGCCTGGACCCAGGCGCTCGACCAGGCGGTGGCGGATGAGCAGACCGGCATGGTCGTGCTGCTCTGCGCGATAGGGATGCAGACCAACGACTGGCGCGGGGTGCCGCCCCAGGCGCTGTACCGGATCGTCCAGGCGCTGCGCTCGGTCGGGCTCGACACCGATGCGCGGATGATCGCGGCGGAGGCGATCGCGCGGGCATGATGTCTCGCGACGCCGCGCTCCTCGACCGGTTTCTGGAAATGATGGCGGCGGAGGCGGGCGCGGCGGGCAACACGCTGGCCGCCTATCGCTCGGACCTGCGGCTGGCGGGCGAGGCGATGGGCGGGCTGGCCGATGCGGATGAGGGCGCGCTTCAGGCGCTGGCCGATGGCTGGGCCCGGCTGGCCAATGCCACCGTCGCGCGCAAGGCGGCGGCGCTGCGGCGCTTCTACGCCTTTCTGCATGAGGAGGGGCTGCGGCCGGACGATCCCTCGACAGCCTTGCCGCGCCCCGGCCAGCGTCGAAGGCTGCCCAAGGTGCTGAGCCATGCCGATATCGACCGGCTGTTCGCCGCCATTGCCGAGCGGACCTCTATGCCGCATCCCTTGCCCAATGATCTGCGACTCGGCGCGCTGATCGAACTGCTTTACGGGTCGGGACTGCGCGCGAGCGAACTGGTCGCGCTTCCGCGCAATGCGGTCCATCCCGACCGGCCTTTCCTGATCCTGAAGGGCAAGGGCGGGGCGGAGCGGATGGTGCCGATCTCCGACCGCGCGCGCGCGGCGGTCGCCGCGTGGCGGAACCATGTGCCCGCCGACACGCCATGGCTGTTTCCCGGCGGCAAGAAGCATCTGACCCGCATCCGCCTGTATCAACTGGTCAAGGCGCTGGCGGCGGAGGCGGGGATTCCGCCCGACCGGGTCAGCCCGCACGTCCTGCGCCACGCCTTTGCCACGCATCTGCTGGGCGGGGGTGCGGATTTGCGCGCGGTACAGGCGATGCTGGGCCATGCCGATATCGCCACCACCGAAATCTACACCCATGTCGAGGCGGCGCGATTGGTCGAACTGGTCAACGCACGCCACCCGCTCGTTGATTTTCGGAACAAGCGCCCTTAGGCGCTAGGCCCATGTCAACGACCTTCCTCGATTTCGAGAAACCGATCGCCGAGCTTCAGAGCCGGATCGACGAACTGCGCGACACGACCGCCGAAGGGACGGTCGATATCGGCGCGGAGATCGCCAAGCTTCAGGCCAAGTCGGACAAGCTGCTGCGCGACACCTTCGCCAGGCTGACCCCCTGGCAGAAGACTCAGGTGGCGCGCCACCCGCAGCGCCCGCACTTCAAACATTATGTCGCCGGGCTGTTCGACGAATTCGTGCCGCTGGCGGGCGACCGCGCGTTCGGCGACGATCAGGCGATCATGGGCGGCTTCGCCCAGTTCCGGGGCCAGCGCGTCATGGTGCTGGGCCATGAAAAGGGTGAGGATACCGCCAGCCGCCTGCGCCACAATTTCGGCATGGGCAAGCCCGAGGGCTATCGCAAGGCGATCCGCCTGGTCGAACTGGCCGACCGATTCGGCCTGCCCATCGTGACGCTGGTCGACACGTCCGGTGCGTTCCCCGGCATCCAGGCCGAAGAGCGTGGCCAGGCGGAGGCCATCGCGCGTTCGACCGAAGCCTGTCTGGCGGCGGGCGTGCCGGTCGTCTCGGCGATCGTCGGCGAGGGTGGCTCGGGCGGTGCGGTGGCGCTGGCGGCGGGCAACCGGGTGCTGATGTTCGAGCACGCCGTCTATTCGGTGATCTCGCCGGAGGGCTGCGCCTCGATCCTGTGGCGCACGGCGGACAAGGCGGCGGAAGCGGCCGAGGCGATGCGCGTCACGGCGCAGGATCTGAAGAGCTTCGGCGTCATCGACACCATCGTGCCCGAGCCGGTGGGCGGCGCCCATCGCGACCCGGCGGCCGCGATCACCAATCTCGGCGATGCGATCCAGAAGGCGCTGGGTGATCTGGGCGGCGTCGGTCGCGATGAGCTGAAGCGCGGTCGAGCCGCGAAGTTCCTGGCGATGGGTCGTCTTTAAGCGGATCGGGGACGGATGACGCCGCGCGCGTCATCCCGGACCTTGCCGGGGCGGCATCGTAAGGCGCGAACGCCTCGATAGCCCCAAGACAAAACTTCGGTCGCTGGTGACGATCGCATCGCCGCGATCGGTCGGGCGGGGGATATCTCGACCCGTTGCCCTGTCTTAAAAAACACTTCGGCCGGATTGCGTGCTGTCCGTAAAGGCGCAATCCGACCGAAGGGAATTTCCGCAATGTGGCGGACCCGGGCTGAACCGATGGCGACGACGTCAAGCCATGCGGTCAGCCCACCGGATCAGCCCGTCGGATTCGCCAGCTTGCCGCTGATGTTGTTGAACGAGGTGTTCAACTGGGTACCGAGACCCTTCATGGCGCCGATGGCGGCGACGGCGATCAGGGCCGCGATCAGGCCATATTCGATGGCCGTCGCACCCTTGTTGTTCTTCAACATCTTGCGGATCGTCTTCATTCCGGTCTCCGTTGTCTCTAGTGCTTTGTCGATCACCCGGCTGAGCCGGAGAGCCGGATCAGCTTCGGGCCATTTAAGCGCTAAGTGGTTGACGAAGGCTTAAGTTTGCAGCCTTCGTCATGAAATCTAACCGGTGGCGTTCTGGAGATGATCGGCCAGCGTCTGCATGACGCCTTGCAGGCTTATCCCCAGTTGAGACAGGCCCACGATCAGGACCAGCATTATGCTGGCGATGATCAGGCCATATTCCACAGCGGTCGCGCCGCGCGTATCGGCGCAAACACGTCGCATGGTGCGGAGGATCGTGAACGCTTTCATGGTGTCACCGGCATAAGGGGGAAGAGTTAAGAAATGGTCGATAGAGCCGAAGCGGAGCCGATCGCGGCCACGCCTCTGTTTCCCGTCGTGGCCGCGGCCCTGGTCGATGAAGCAGGACGGGTCCTGCTGCAACAGCGTCCGGCGGGAAAGAGTTTGGCCGGGCTGTGGGAGTTTCCGGGGGGCAAGATCGAGTCGGGGGAAAGTCCGGAGGCGGCGCTGATCCGCGAACTTCACGAGGAACTGGCGATCACGGTCGAGCCCGCCGCTTTGGAGCCCGCCGGGTTCGCGACCGAGCCGCTGCCCGGTCGTCATCTCCTGCTGCTTCTCTATGTCATACGACGCTGGTCGGACACGCCGGTCGCGCTGGAGGCGGACGGCCTGATCTGGTGCGAGCCGGCGGCGATGGACGCATGGCCCATGCCGCCCGCCGATGTGCCGCTGGTCCGCCAGCTTAGCGCCTACCTTGCCGACAGCACCAGTTGCGTCGGCGACGTGGACAGCGGAACGCTGTAACCGCCGCGCTCCATCATGCCTCGATCGGGGCGATAGGTCCGGGCACCGGGCGTCGTCGTCTCGACGAACAGCCGCGCTGTCGGTGTCGCGGGATCGGCGGGGTCCAGGGTCAGGCGAACCGTCCGCGTCGCCGGGTCATAATCGACCGCCGCGATCTTGCCCGCTTCCAGCGTCAGCCAGAGTCCGGCGGGCGCGACGAAGAAGCGGCTGCGCGCCCCGTCGCGTGGCTCGACATGGATCGTACCGCCGCTCTGCGACAGATTGCCGCCATAGCTCAGCCAGCCGAGCGCGGGGTCGTCGACCAGATAGGTCGCCGCCGCATAGGCATGGCCGAAAAAGCCCATGCCGTAGTCGCCGCTATACGGGTCCCACTCCATCCGGTCGGGCCAGCTATGGAAGGCCGCCGAAGAGGCGCCCTGCTGATCGATATTGGTGATCCCGCCGAGCAGCCCGCCATAGGCGACGCGCAGCAGATGCGTGTCGCGCGGATCGCGGCGGAAGGAATCGAACAGCGGAATGGCGTTCAGCGTCGATCCGTAATGATGGATTTGCCGCTCCAGCCGGGGATATTTGCCGCCGTAGAGAAAGTCCCAATAGCGGCGCGCATTGCCGTTATAGCCCCAATGCGGGATCGAAGGGTCATAGCCCAGTATCACCTCGCGCGTGACGTCCGCCTGCGGGCCGTATCCGAAATAGCGCATCCAGGCATAGACCTCCGCCTGGCCGGTCGAGTCCCATGCCATCTCGCTGCCGAACGGATATTTCAGGGTGCGCCAATGGTCCGCGCGGCCCTTCATCAACCGCTCGACCTCCTCCGCCTTGGCCGTCCAGCCTTCGCGCTTCAGGTCGGTCAGGATGTCGACGAAGACATCGCCCTCCATCAACCCGAACTGCGCATAATGCGGCGCGTCGCGCATCATCGCGACGATGGTCTGATAGGCATGGTCGAGATACCAGTCCCAGCCATGCACCTTGGTCATGCCGGGATGGTTGCGGGCGATGCGGTACAGCACCCAATGCCCCGCCGCGACATGAGGGTAGTTATAGGCGCGGCCCAGATCGTCGGCCTGGTCCTTCTTCCACGAGGTCCAGCTCTGCCAGTCCTTGGCGGGCTGGTAGCGATCGGGGAAGGCGGCGGGGTCGTAGTAGAACAGGCTCTTCTTCACCCCGCCCGCATGGGGGCCATCGGCGACCTGAAGGCGGCCGACCACCGTCTTGTCGACCAGCTGCTCGATCCGCGCGATCTCGGCGGCGTCGGGATTGTCGAGCTGCTTCATCACCGCCGCGACCCAGCTTCCCGCGCCGCCCTCGTCGCTCATCCCCGAAATCCAGACGCGGGGATCGTCGGTGACGATCCGGTTCGCCTCGCGGTCATAGGTCAGGATGGCCGGGGAGCGGCCAAAGGGATCGTTCTTGCCCTCGAACCACTGTCGCGTGGTCGAGAAGCGGCCCAGATCGGCCATGGTCCGCTCGAGCGGCTTGGTGACGAAATACTGCACCGTCTGAACGCTGCCATCGGCATAGTTGAGGGTCAGGCGCGCCCGGCCCCATCGCTTTCCGCGCACCGACAGCCGGGTCCATCCGGGTTTGCCGGGCTGACGCGTCACCTCCAGCGCGCCCGCCGGATAGCTGGCGATGTTGGTAATGGCGGAGGCTGCGCGGACGAACAGGGCGGCGTCGAGGTCGGTCGGCACGACATAGCCCGGAACACCCACCACCACCGGGCGCGCCTGTGCCGTCAGCGTCCGTTCGATCCCGCGAATGCTGGGCGAGGCGGCGAAGCGCAGACCGATGCGGCGGCTCTCGCCCGGTGCCAGGCGGAAACTGGTCGCCTCGTTCCAGGGTTGCCCCGCCTTGGCCCAGTCGGTCCGGGCATAGGCCGCGCTGGCGACCGTCCAGTCGTAAAATCCTTCCGAGGTCTGCGCACGCGGGCTCGCCTCGACGATCACCGCCTTGCCGCCCGTCTCGCGCATCGTCGGGACGGGGACATAGGCCTCCAGCGGGGTGTTCCGCTCGGGCAGGACCAGCAGGGCCGGGCCCGCGCCGTTCAGGCGGGTGACCTGAACATAGCCCGCATCCTGCCCGATATAGGGATCGGCGAAGCTCGCCTGGGCATGGGCCTGTTCCAGCGTGCGGTCGGAGATGATGTTGTCGAACACCATCGGCATGCCCAGTCCGCCGACCTCGACCGGATCGCGCGACGCGTTGGTCAGGGTGAAACGCAGGGCGGGCACGCCGCCCTCATTCACCCATTCGCGGGTGATGCGCAGCGGCAGGCCGGTGCCCATCGTCGCGGTGATGTCCGCCGCCGCCAGCACCCTGCCGCGCGCGGGGAGAGGCCTCACCGGCCTGCGGTCGCGGGATGAGGAATAATCCTGCCACGGTCCCGCGCGGATGCGGAGCCGCAGATGGATATCCCCGAGATGGTTATAGCCATTGCCCGCGCGCTCCTTCGATCGCCCGACCGGCAGGAAGTCGAAGCCGGGTGTGCCGATCGGCGATAGGCTGCGCGCCGTCTGGCTGGCGGGGTCGAGGCGCAGGCGGAACGCGCCGACACGCAGGGTGGACGTGGCGGAACGCACCGGAACCGCACGGCGCTTGGGCGTTTCCGCCGATCCCGCGCCTTGCCAGGCCGCCGCCATCGACAGGGTCGCCAATGTGACCGGCAGGAGCCGCAAGAGCTTGTGACGCATCGAAATTCTCTCCCTGTCGGGGTTCGCCGCGCCGCTGTTCGTCACGATTGACCCCCATGTCATCGCCCGATATGGTATACAGTATAGGCTGGAGAGCAAGATGCTGCGGACAAATAGACGCGATTGGATGCGGGGAGCGGCGACGGTCGCATTACTGGGTGCGGCACCCCGTGCGGTGGCGGCGGGCGCCTCGATCCTGCCGTCCAAGGCGGAGCCTTTGCCGCTGACGGCGGTACGGCTGCGCCCCTCGGTCTATGCGACCGCGGTGGAAACCAATCGCCGCTATCTCTATCGGCTGAGTGCGGACCGGCTGCTCCACAATTTCCGCGTCTATGCGGGGCTGGAGGCCAAGGCGCCGATCTATGGCGGGTGGGAGAGCGACACGATCGCGGGCCATACGCTGGGCCATTACATGTCGGCGCTGGTCCTGACCTGGCAGCAGACGGGCGATCCCGAGATGCGCCGCCGCGCCGATTACATCGTGACCGAACTGGCCGAGGCGCAGGACAAGCGCGGCAACGGCTATGTCGGCGCGCTGGGACGCAAGCGGCCCGATGGCAAGGTCGTCGATGGCGAGGAGATTTTCCCCGAAATCATGGCGGGCAAGATCAAGTCGGGCGGGTTCGACCTGAACGGCAGTTGGTCGCCCCTCTACACGGTGCACAAGCTGTTCGCCGGTCTGCTCGACATTCATGGCGGCTGGGGCAATGCGCAGGCGCTGGACGTCGCGGTCAAGCTGGGCGGCTATTTCGCGCGGGTCTTCGCGGCGCTGGACGATGCGCGCCTGCAAGAGGTGCTGGGTTGCGAATATGGCGGGCTGAACGAGAGCTTTGCCGAACTCTATCAGCGGACGAACGACCGCCAGTGGCTGGCGCTGGCCGAGCGCATCTATGACCGCAAGGTGCTCGACCCGTTGGTGGCGGGGGAGGACAAGCTCGCCAATTTCCACGCCAATACGCAGGTGCCCAAGCTGATCGGGCTGGCGCGTATCCATGAAATCACCGGCAAGGCCGAACCGGCCAAGGGCGCCAGCTTTTTCTGGGAAAGGGTGACCGGGCATCACAGCTATGTCATCGGCGGCAATGCCGACCGCGAATATTTCTCCGCCCCCGACACGATTGCGCGCCACATCACCGACCAGACGTGCGAGCATTGCAACACCTATAACATGATGAAGCTGACCCGGCATCTGTACGGGTGGAAGCCCGATGGGCGGCTGTTCGACTATTATGAACGCGCGCATCTGAACCACGTCATGGCGGCGCAGCATCCGGAGAATGGCGGCTTCACCTACATGACGCCGCTGATGTCGGGGGCGGCGCGCAGCTTTTCCTCGACCGCCGACGATGCCTTCTGGTGCTGTGTCGGGTCGGGGATGGAGGCGCATGCCAAGCATGGCGAGTCCATCTTCTGGCAGGGCGGGGAGACGCTGTTCGTCAACCTCTATATCCCCTCGGAAGCGCGCTGGGAAAAGCGGGGGGCGCTGGTCACGCTCGACACCGCCTATCCGATGGAGGGTGGCAGCGTCGTGACCTTCACCCATCTGGCGCGGCCGGGGCGTTTCCCGCTGGCGTTGCGCGTGCCCGGCTGGACGAACGGACAGGCGGAGATTGCGATCAACGGCCAGCCGGTCACGCCGGTGATGGAGCGCGGCTATGCCGTGGTCGATCGCCGTTGGAAGGCGGGGGACAAGGTGGAGATCCGCCTGCCGCTCGACCTGCGGTTGGAAACCACGCCGGGCGACGATACGGTTGTCGCGGTGGTGCGTGGACCGATGGTGATGGCCGCCGACCTCAGCCCTTCGGAAACGCCGTGGGATGCGCCCGATCCTGCGATGGTCGGGGCCAATCCGCTGGCGTCCTTCACCGCCGCCGATGCGGCCAAACCCCGCTATGCCGTGGGCGATGCGTTCCGCCCGATGGGGCTGACCTTCGTGCCCTTCTACAGCCAATATGACCGGCGCAGCGCCGTCTATTTCAAGCGCTTCACCGAAAGCGGCTGGAAGGCGGAGGAGGCCAATTACCTCGCCGAACAGGCGGCGGCGCGCGATGTCGCGGCCCGCTCGGTCGATGTGATGTATCTGGGCGAGATGCAGCCCGAGCGTGACCATGGGCTGACCTCGGACATCTCCTATCCGGTCTCCTATCTGGGCAAGCAGGGGCGCGATGCCCGTTCGGGCGGCTATTTCGAGTTCACCATGGCGGTGCGGCCCGGCCCGCTGATCCTCCAGGCGACCTATTGGGGCGAGGAGCGCGCACGCGACTTCGACATATTGGTCGACAATGTGAAGATCGCGACCCAGCATCTGGAGAATGACAAGCCGGGCAAGTTCTTCAACGTCGACTATCCGCTGGCCGAAGCCCTGACCAAGGGGAAGAAGAACGTCCGCATCCGCGTGGTGCCGCATGATCGCAGCACCGCCGGGCCGATCTTCGGCATGCGTCTGTTCACCGCGAAGAAGGCGACGACCGCGTGACCGGTATCCGCATGACGCTGGACGAATTGCGGACGCTCGCCCGTGCCAAGCTGCTGGGCGCGGGGCTCGCCCCCGCCCATGCCGAGGCGGTGGCGGAGACGATGGTGGCGGGTGAGCGAGACGGTTGCGCCTCGCACGGGATCTACCGCCTGCTGGTCGCGGTCTCCAGCATCAACAAGGGCGTCGTGGTGCCCGATGCCGAACCGGCCCTGTCCGAACCCGCGCGTGCGCTGGTGCGGGTCGATGGCGGCGGCGGCTTCGCGCAACTCGCCTTCCAGACCGGCAAGCCGATGCTGATCGAAAAGGCCAAGGCAAACGGTATCGCGGGGCTGGCGCTCAACAATGTCGTCCACTTCGCCGCGCTCTGGCCCGAGGTCGAGGAACTGGCCGAGGCGGGGTTGGTCGCCTTGGCTTTCACCCCCAGCCATGCCTGGGTCGCGCCGTCGGGCGGGGCGGAGCCGGTGTTCGGGACCAACCCCATCGCCTTCGGCTGGCCGCGCCCCGATGGCCCGCCCTTCGTCTTCGACTTCGCGACGAGCATGGTCGCGCGCGGCGAGATCGAGCTTCATCGGCGCGCGGGTAAGAGTGTTCCCGACGACTGGGGCGTGGATGCGGACGGCCATGCGACCACCGATCCCGCCGCGATCCTGTCCGGCGCGATGCGGACCTTCGGCGGGCATAAGGGATCGGCGCTGGCGGCGATGGTCGAACTGCTCGCCGGGCCGCTGATCGGCGACATGACCAGCCGCGAGTCGATCGAATGGGACGCGGGGCGGGGAGGTTCGCCCTTGGGTGGCGAACTGATCATCGCCATCGATCCCAAGGGCTTTCTGGGTGATCTTCTGCCGGAACATCAGGCGCGGGCAGAGGCGATGTTCGGGGCGATCACGGGGCAGGGGGCGCGTCTGCCCTCGGCGCGCCGTTATGCCGCGCGGGCGGTGTCGCTGGTCGAGGGGGTGGAGATTTCCCCCGACCTGCACCGCGACGTGATGGCGCTGAACGGTTGAACAAAGGAAATCGAGCATGACGAACCGGACCATGATGCTGCTGACCGGTGTGGCGCTGGCGATCCTGCCGGTCGGGATCGCCGATGCGAAGGTCGCGGCTCCGGCGCGGTCGGGCAAGACGGCGGCGAAGGCGGGAGAGACGGCGGCCGACGCCCGCTTCCGCACGCTGTCGGAGGCGGAGTATAAATGGCGCATCAGCCAGAGTGCCGCCGATGAGGACAGCGGCAGCGCCGGTTCGCGCAAGCTCCCCGATGTCGGCCCCGCCGCCCAGGCCGCGCGGCTGGCGCGGTGGGAGGCGACGGCCAGGGCGCTGGAGGCGATCGATCCCGCCAGCCTCTCGCCCGATGTCCGCACCGATTACATGGTCTATCGCGGTCAGATCGACGCGCTGCTCGCCGCCCAGCGGTTCCGCGAATATGAAAAGCCGTTGAACGCCGACACCAGCTTCTGGGGCAATCTGGCGAGTTGGGCGCGGGGCAGCTTTACCAAGGAAAGCCAGTATCGCGATTATATCGCCATGCTGCACCAGATGCCGCGCTATTTCGATCAGCAGATCGCGAACATGCGCGCCGGGCTCGACCGGGGCTTCACCGTGCCGCGCGTCACGTTGAAGGGGCGCGACATCGGCGTCGCCCAGGTGATCGATGCGGGAGCGGGCGAGGGCCAGCCCTTCTACGAACCGTTCAAGACGATGCCCGCCAATATGGCCCCCGCGACGGCGGCGGCGCTGAGGGCCGAGGCGAAGGCGGCGATCCGCGACGATGTGCTGCCCGCGCATCAGCGGCTGCTGACCTTCCTGCGCAACGACTATATGCCGCGCGCGCAGGTCAGCACGGCGGCCTATGACCTGCCCGACGGCAAGGCCTATTACCGGTCCAAGATCCGCGAATATGTGACCGCCGACATGACGCCCGAACAGGTGCATGCCATCGGCCTGTCGGAGATGCAGCGCATCCGCGCGCGGATGGATCAGGTGATGAAGGAGGTGAAGTTCAAGGGTGACTTCCCCGCCTTCCTGACCTTCCTGCGAACCGACCCGCAATTCTACGCCAAGACGCCGCAGGACCTGCTCGACCGGGCGGCCTGGCTCGCCAAGAGTTTCGACGGGATCGCGTCGGACTGGTTCGGTCGCCTGCCGCGCAGCCGGTTCGCGATCAAGCCGGTGCCCGCCGACCTCGCGCCCTTCTACACTGCCGGGCGCGGGGGGACGGGCATCTATCTGGTCAACACCTATGACCTGCCGTCGCGCTCGCTCTATGCGCTGCCCGCGCTGACCCTGCACGAGAGTGCACCGGGCCATGCGTTCCAGATGCCGCTGGCCGCCGAGAACAAGGACCTGCCGGCCTTCCGCCGCGACAGCTATCTGTCGGCTTATGGCGAGGGCTGGGCGCTCTATTGCGAGGCGCTGGGCGAGGATATGGGTTTCTACAAGACGCCCTATGACCGGTTCGGTATGCTCTCCTATCAGGCTTGGCGCGCCGCGCGGCTGGTCGTCGATACCGGCATCCATGCCATGGGATGGAGCCGGGAAAAGGCGCAGGCCTATCTCCACGACAATACCGCGCTGTCGGATCATGAGATCGAAACCGAGGTCGATCGCTATATCGCCTGGCCGGGACAGGCGCTGTCCTATTATATGGGGCAGCTCGCCTTTCAGCGGGCGCGGGCCAAGTCGGAAAAGGCCTTGGGCGCGAAGTTCAATATTCGCGCCTGGCACGATGCGATGCTGCAACTGGGATATGTGCCGCTCGGCGTGATCGACCAGCGGAACGACCGCTTCATCGCAGAGGGCGGCAAGGGGCCTTATCCCGATGAGGAATGACGATTGACCTGAGGCAAGCGCCGCGCTAAACAGTATACGATATCTAAAACAATAGCAGGAAGACAGATTGTGAGCATCGGCTGGCGCGGCGTATTCCCCGCAGTGACGACCCAAATCCGGGAAGATCTGTCGATCGACCTCGCCGATACGCAGCGCGTCGTCGACGACCTGATCCGCGATGGCGTGACCGGCGTGATCGCGCTGGGCACGGTCGGCGAGAACAATTCGCTCGACTATGACGAGAAGGTCATGGTGCTGACCGGGATCGTCGAGGCGGTGGCGGGTCGCGTGCCGGTCATCACCGGCGTGTCCGAGTACGACACCCGCCGCGCGGTCCGTTACGCGCAGGCCGCCGAAAAGGCCGGGGCTGATGGCCTGATGCTGCTGCCGCCGATGGTCTATGTGCCCAAGGCGCATGAGCTGGTGAACCATTTCAAGGGCGTGGCGGACCAGACTGGCCTGCCGATCATGCTCTATAACAACCCGCCCGCCTATCGCACGGTCATCGACCAGACGGTGCTGGAAGCGCTGGTCGAAGTGAAGAACATCGTCGCGGTCAAGGAATCGGCCCCCGACACGCGCCGCTTCACCGATTTCCGCAACGCGTTCGGCGATCGCTACACCCTGTTCGCCGGGTTGGACGATGTGGCGCTGGAGGGGCTGTACCTCGGCGCGCAGGGCTGGGTCTCGGGCCTGACCAACGCCTTCCCCAAGGAATCGGTCGAGCTGGTCGCGGCGTTCGATCGTGGCGACCATGCCAAGGCGATGGAAATCTATCGCTGGTTCATGCCGCTCCTCCATCTCGATGCCGAGCATGACCTGGTCCAGTCGATCAAGCTGGCCGAGCAGGTCATGGGGCGCGGTTCGGAGCGCGTGCTGCCGCCGCGCTACGTGCTGGAAGGCGAGCGCCGCGCCGAGGTGATCGCGATGGTCGAAAAGGCCGCCGCGACCCGTCCGACGCTGGGCCAGGCCAAGGCCGCCTGATGGCGACGATGCCCTCGCCCCTGGACAATGCGCTCGATGACGGGCGTCATCGGGGCGAGGGCGTCATCGTCGTCCAGACGCTGGCGGACCGTATCTTCGCGATCGTCCGGGAACGGATCATCGCGGGGGCGATCCCGCCGGACCGTCCGATCCGTCAGGACGCGCTGGCCGCCGAACTGGGGGTCAGCAAGATTCCGCTGCGCGAGGCGATGGCCCGGCTGGAGCAGGAAGGGCTGCTCCACGGCGTCGCCAATCGCGGCTATATGATCGGCGCGCTGTCCGTCGAGCAGGCCGAGGATATCTACGGCCTTCGCCTGAAGATCGAGCCGATGGCGGCGGCAAGCGCGGCGCTGGTCGCCGATGACGAGGATCGCGCCAAGCTGGTCGCAGCCTTCGAGGCGTTGGACCAGGCCGCGACCAGCGATCTCGCGCGCGTCGCCATCTGCAACCGCCAGTTCCACATGGCCATGGTCCGCCCGGTGCGGCGGCCCCTGACCATCCAGCTCGTGCGCCAGCTCGCGGTCCTGGCCGAGCGTTACGTCGTCGCCCATCTGCAACCCGCAGGGCGCGATGCGCGGGCACATCTTGAACATCGCGAACAACTTGACGCCTTTATGGCGCGCGATGCGGAACGGCTTCAGGGATTGCTTGATGCCCATATCCGGTCCACGCTGATCGACTTGAAAGGCGGGTTCGCACCCGTCGTCTGACAATCATAAGCCCATGGGACATGAAGCCTTGGGGCGGGGGGATTTCCAACGATGTTCGGACCGTTCAAACCGCTGGGCAGCGCGACCCAGCATGGCGAGGGGCAGGCGCTGGCCAAGACGCTCAGCTGGCCGCACCTGATCGCCCTGGGGGTCGGCGCGATCGTCGGCACCGGCATTTACACGCTGACCGGCGTCGGCGCGGAGCGGGCGGGGCCCGCCGTCATCCTGGCCTTCGCGATCGCGGGCGCGGTCTGCGCGTGCGCGGCACTCGCCTATGCCGAACTGGCCACGCTGATCCCGGCGGCGGGCAGCGCCTATACCTTCAGCTATACCGCGCTGGGTGAGACGCTCGCCTGGATCGTCGGGTGGAGCCTGATCCTGGAATATTCGCTGGCCTGTTCGACCGTGGCGGTCGGCTGGTCGGGCTATCTGGTCGGCTGGATACAGGCGGCGGGGGTGCATCTGCCGCCCGAGCTTTTGTCCGGGCCGCATGGCGGCGGCATCATCAACCTGCCCGCCGTGCTGGTCGCGCTGTCGGTCATGGGTATGCTGGTCGCGGGCACGCGCGAGAGTGCGACGCTCAACATCGTCCTGGTGATCGTGAAGCTGGTCGCGCTGGGCGTGTTCATCGCCTTCGCCATGCCCGCGTTCAACGCCGACAACCTTCATCCCTTCATGCCCTATGGCTTCGCCGCGCATGAGGTGGACGGGGCCAAGCGCGGCGTGATGGCGGCGGCGGCGATCGTCTTCTTCGCCTTTTACGGGTTCGACGCGGTGGCGACCTCGGCCGAGGAAGCCAAGAATCCCGGCCGCGACCTGACCATCGGCATCGTCGGTTCGATGCTGGTCTGCACCCTGATCTACATGGCGGTCGCGGTCGCCGCGATCGGATCGCTGCCCTTCCAGCAACTCGCCAATTCGCCCGAACCGCTGGCGCTGGTCCTGCGCTCGCTGGGCCAGCCGACGGCGGCGCATCTGATCGCGCTCGCCGCCGTCATCGCGCTGCCCTCGGTCATCCTGGTCATGATGTACGGGCAGAGCCGCATCTTCTTCACCATGGCGCGCGACGGGTTGCTGCCCCAGTCGCTGGCGGTGGTCAGCAAGCGGAGCGGCGCGCCGACCCGCATCACGCTGGTCACCGGCGTGTCGATCGCGCTGGTCGCGGGCATCTTCCGTCTGGACGAGATCGCCGAGCTGGCCAATGCGGGCACGCTATTGGCGTTCATTTCGGTGGGCGCCTGCCTGATGGTGCTGCGGCGCAAGGCGCCCGAGGCCAAGCGGCTGTTCCGTTGCCCGCAACCCTATCTGGTCGGCACGCTGGCGATCCTGGGCTGCCTCTATCTGCTGTTCAGCCTGCCCAGCTCGACCATCGTCCGTTTCGCGATCTGGAACGCGGCGGGGCTGGCCTTCTATTTCGCCTATGGGCGGCGGCGCAGCGCCCTGGCGCGCGGCTGATCCCGATCGGGACGATCCCCGGCGGGCCAGTCGCTCGCCGGGGCTTTCCAAACCGCTCGGATAATTCTATACCGAGTGTTATGAAAAACCTATTGCCCGTATGCAAGGGGCGGCCACGCGAATTCTGCACTGACAAGGCCTTGGCGGCCGCGCTCCGGGTGTTCTGGAGCAAGGGCTATGAAGGCGCGTCGATGGCCGACCTGACCGAGGCGATGGGGATCACCAAACCCAGCCTCTACGCCGCGTTCGGCAACAAGGAAGCCTTGTTCCACAAGGCGCTGGACCTCTACGAAGCCGAAAAGCTCGCTTATATCCGCGAGGCGCTGGAACAGCCGACCGCGCGGGCGGTGGCCGAGCATCTCTTACGCGGCGCGCTGGAGGCGATGACCAGCAGTAGCGAACCGCAAGGGTGCCTGGGTGTGATTCATTCGGTCGCGTGCGGGACGGAGGCCGAATCGATCAAGGCGGAGGTCGTGGCGCGCCGGGCATCGGCACAGGCCGCGCTTCTCGCGCGGTTCCAGCGGGCCAGGGACGATGGCGACCTGCGCGACGGCGTCGATCCCGAGGGGCTGACCCAATATCTCTACGCACTGTTTCAGGGGATGGCGGTGCAGGCCGGTTCCGGCGCGACGCGCGCGGAGCTGGAAACGCTGATCGAAACCGGCATGGCGCTCTGGCCGTCGCGTTAAATACCATCCGGTATGAAAGTGCTTGACGGGCTTTCAATCCGTTAATATACCACTCGGTATGGAAGGCGCTTCGGGCCTTCCGGTTCGATAACAGGCGAGACAGCACGGCGGCGGACGAAGGACTGCCGATCGCGGCGGGCACATGGCCCGGCGTGCGGGATGTCGCGCGACGCAAGGGGAAGTCTCATGGCCTATGTCGCTTTTCAGGAAATCGGTGCAGCCCGCGTCGCGGTCGATGTCGCGATCACCCAGCAGGGCGCATCCGCGATCCGTTCGGACGCACGTCTCTCCGCGCTGGAATGGCAGGTCGTGGCACTCGCCCGGCGCGACCGTATTGCCAGCCTGCGCGCGCCGTCCAAGTTGGGTCGGGCGCTCGGCAGCATCTTCGGCGACACGCGCAACCCGCGACTGGCCGACCCCTCGCTGGAGGCGCTGCGCCGCATGGCGGTACTGAGTTGGCATCACGGCTATAGCGTTCCCTCGCACGAGGTTCGGGCGTTTCTGGCGGCGGGCTACACTCCCGATCAATATGAGTTGATGGTCGACAGCATCGCCACCGCGCTGAGCAGCGCGCGGCGTCCGGCGCGGCTCGCCACGTCGGAATGACCTTGGGATAAGGCGACGCCCTCTTGCCCTTCGTGGCGAGAGGCGTAGCTTAGGGGGCCCATCGACGGAGCAGACCATGACGGCCGTACTGCGTCTGAACGACCCCTTTTCGATCATCACCCTGCCGATGGCGGGGCCCGTGGCGGCTGCCGAGCGGGCCATGCCCTGGGAAAACCTGTTCGCTTGGCCGCGACAGGGCGATGTCCAGCTTCACTTCGATGATTCGTCACGAGAGGCGCGGGATATCTGGGCGACTCGGCTCGATCATGCGGTGGCGCAGGCCGACAAGGCGGTGCTGCTGGTCGCGGAAGGGGCGGCGTGCCTCGCCAGCATCTGGTGGGCGCGATTGTCGCCCAGCCATTACGTTTCCAAGGTTGCGGGAGCCTTGTTCTTCCAGCCTCCGGAGACGGCGGCGCTGGAGCGCACCGGCGGGCATTTGTTCGCATCGCCCGAGGCGGCGCTGCCCTTTCCCTCGCTGATCGTCGATGGTTCGAACCATGGCTCCGCGCTGGCGACCATGTGCGGAGGGCGGTTGCTCAAGGCACCCGTCGCGGCCCCGCCGCCGACCGGCATGTGGCGTCAGGCCCAGCGCCTGATCGAGCGCTTCTCGGCGGGGGTCGTCGAGCAGGACCTGCGTGTCTTGCGCACCCTGGGTCATCCGGAACGCTGACAAAAAAGGCCCGGCGGGTTTATCCGCCGGGCCAGTCGATCGCCGCTGGGAGCTTCCTTTGGCGAGCAGGAGCAGTGTGAGGCCCGGTCAGGGCCCGCCACCGAGGCAAATCAGTTGGCGTTGAGGGCTTCGGGCCCTGCCGCATTGTCGGCCAGCAGGTCGTTGCCCAGCGCGTCATTGTCGAGCAGCGCGCCCTCGTCATTCGCCAGAACCTCATTGGTCAGCGCCGACGACGACTCATTGTCGGTTGCCGTGATGTTCCCGGACCCGGAGGGGGAGCAGCCTGCCACGCCGACGGCGGCGGCGAGAAGGATCAACGGAAAGGCATGGCGTCGCAACATCGTATCGGTCCCCTGTGTTATCCGTGTATCGCCGCTTTCCGGCTTCCACTGAGTAATACATACCAAATCGATGGGATATAACCAACGCTATTCTTTTCGTGCCGATAGTTGGGCTTTGCCGTGGCTGATCGTGATGGTGGCCGTCGCGCTGGTTTGGGCAGGGCGGGCATCGGCGCAAGAGCCGGCGTCGGCTCCCCTGGGCAGTGCCGCCTCGCTGGCGCTCGACGCCGCGCAATATGGTTCGGTGTCCGACCTGTCCGCCACGCAAGGCTTGCAGGAACTGGCGGTGCAGGAGGCGTCAGTGCCGGTGACCGATGCCTTGGCGGTCGAGTTCGCTGATCGGCTCGCGGGCCTGTCGGTGGGACACACGCCGTTTCGGATCGATGTGCTCCTGACCGGCGATGCACCGGTGGCGGACCGCATCGTGCCCTTGGCGGGCCAGCCGGTCGCGATCCGGTTCCGTACCGGCGCCTATGCGACGCATCACCAACTGGTGGTCGCGCTGGCGCTGCACCAGACCGAAATCCGCGCCAGCCTGACCCAGCCGCCGGGGATCGGCGTCGATCCGCGCATCGGGGCACTCGTCGTCATGGTCGGCCAGGCGGACCTGCTGGCCGAGCCGGTCGAGGCCATGCGCGACCGGATCGCGCGGATCGCGGGCGTGCCGGTCAAGATCGCCACGTTTGAGACGCCCGATATCGATCTGGCGGATCTTGAGGGTGGCATGCGGCTGGTTGGTGTCGATCCGGCCAATGGGCGACGCTATGCCTGTACCAGCGGCTTCGTCGTGCGGCGGGGTGCGGAGAGCGCGATCGTCACCGCCGCGCATTGTCCCGACGACCTGTCCTGGATCGACGCGGCGGGGGGCGCGCATCCGCTGCGCTACGCCGGGCAATGGGGCTGGGGCTATCAGGACGTGCAGGTGAATGTCGCCGACCATGGGCTGCCGCCCGCCTTCTGGAGCGATACTGCCAAGACGATCAGCCGGACAGTCACCGGCTCGCGGCCCCGCACCTCGACGCGCGCGGGCGATGTCGTCTGCCATCGGGGCGAGCGGACGGGCTATAGCTGTGCCGAGGTCTGGATGCCCGACTTCGCGCCCGCGGGCGATCTGTGCGGCGGCGGCTGTACCCCGACATGGGTCGCGGTGCGCGGTCCCACCTGTCGTAGCGGGGATAGCGGCGGCCCGGTCTTCCTGGGCGGCACCGCATTCGGAATCGTGAAGGGAGGCAGTTATCGCGGCGACGGCGGCTGCGCCTTTTATTATTATATGTCAGTCGATTTCCTGCCCGATGGGTGGGTGCTGGCGACCGGTTAAGGGATCGCATCGCGCCGCGCCCGCGTTTTTGCGCCATCCACATGACAGTGATGAAGGCGATGGCATGAAAGCGATGATCCTCGACGCGCCCGGCGGGCTGGACCGGTTGCGGATGGTCGAGCGGCCCGATCCCGGCGCGCCGGGGCCCGGCATGATCCGCGTTCGCCTGCACGCCACCTCGCTCAACTATCACGACTATGGCGTCGTCGCGGGCAAGATGCCGACCGAGGATGGCCGCATCCCGATGGCCGATGGCGCGGGCGTCGTCGAGGCGGTCGGGGAGGGCGTGACCGACTTCGCCGCCGGGGACGCGGTGGTTTCGTGCTTCTTTCCCGATTGGCAGGAGGGCCCGCCGCGCGTCGGCGACTTTTCCCGCGTGCCGGGGGACGGGATCGACGGTTATGCCTGTGAGCTGGTGGTCGCCCCCGCCACGGCCTTTACCCGCGCGCCCAGGGGCTATGACCATGCCGAAGCGGCGACGATCACCACTGCCGGGCTGACCGCCTGGCGCAGCCTGGTCGTCGATGGCGGGCTCAAGGCCGGGGATACGGTGCTGGTCCTCGGTACCGGTGGCGTGTCGATCTGGGCGCTTCAGATCGCGCGGATGATGGGCGCTCGGGTGGTCGTGACCTCCTCGTCGGACAAAAAGCTGGCGCGCGCCCGCGAACTCGGCGCGGCGCATGTCATCAACTACCGGACCCATGAGGATTGGGGGCAGCGCGTCCATGACTGGGCGGGCGAGGGCGTCGACCATGTCATCGAGGTCGGCGGTCCGGCGACGCTCACCCAGTCGATCGACGCGGTTCGGATCGGTGGCCATATCGGGCTGATCGGCGTGCTGACTGGGATCGCCGGGGACGTGCCGACCGCCACGCTGATGCGCAAGCAGGCGCGGTTGCAGGGCTTGATCGTCGGCAGCCGACGGATGCAACTGGAGTTCGTCCGGGCGCTGGACGATGCCGCCCTTCGCCCCGTGGTCGATCGCCGCTTCGACCTTGCCGACCTGAGCGAGGCGTTCCGCCTGCTGGAGCGTGGCGGCCATTTCGGCAAGATCGCGGCGACATGGTGAGGGGAAGGGGATGAGCACCGCGACCGTCGATCCGAACTGGCCGCATGTCGTCATCGTCGGGGCGGGCTTTGGCGGGCTCGCCGTCGCGCAGGGGCTGGCGAACGCCCCCGTCCGCGTGACGGTGATCGATCGCAACAATTATCATCTCTTCGTGCCGCTCCTCTATCAGGTGGCGACCGCCGCCCTGTCTCCGGCGGACGTGGCCGAGCCGATCCGCCATGTGCTGGGCCGCTATCCCAATATCCGCGTCGTGCTGGGCGAGGTGGCGCAGGTCGATACGGACCGGCGCGAGGTGGCGCTCGCGACCGGCGAGACGCAGACTTATGATCGGCTGGTCGTCGCGACGGGATCGACGAGCAGCTATTTCGGCCATGACGAATGGCGGCCCTTCGCCCCCGCCTGCAAGTCGATCGAGGAGGCGCGGGTCATCCGGTCGCGCGTGCTGGGCGCATTCGAGGAAGCCGAGCGCGACGGCACGGCGGATCGTCAGGCGCTGATGACCTTCGTCATCGTCGGCGGCGGCCCGACCGGTGTCGAGCTGGCGGGATCGGTGGCGGAACTGGCCCGCTATGCCCTGGCCTCCGATTTCTGCCGTATTCGCCCCGAAACGGCGAAGATCATCCTGGTCGAGGGCGGTCCGCGCATCTTGTCCGCCTTTCCCGAATCGCTCGCCCGCTATGCCGAGCGTGCGTTGGGGCGGTTGGGCGTGCAGGTGATGACCGATACGCCGGTCGAAGCGATCACGGCCGAGGGCTTGAGGGCTGGCGGACACTTCATCCCCGCGCGGACCGTCCTGTGGGGAGCGGGGGTGGCGCCGACCGGGGCCGCCAGGCTGCTGGGTATCGCGCCGGGGCCGGGCGGGCGGGTCCCGGTCGGCCTCGACCTGAAGGTCGAGGGGACGGACGGCGTCTATTCGCTGGGCGATGTAGCGGCCTGCCCGGACGAGGATGGCAAGCCGCTGCCCGGACTGGCGCAGGTCGCGCAGCAGCAGGGGCAGTATCTGGGCAAGGCGCTACGCGATGAACTGACCAGGGGGCGGCTGGCCGCGCCCTTCCGCTTCCATAATCGCGGCAATGCGGCGATCATCGGCCGGCACGCCGCCATTTTCGACTTCGGTCGATATCGGATGAAGGGCTATCCGGCCTGGATGCTCTGGGCGATCGTCCATGTCGTGCTGCTGGTCAGTTTCGCGCAGCGCATTCGGGTCAGCCTGCAATGGCTATGGCGTTACCTGACCTATCGCCGGGGTGCGCGGATCATCACCACGCCGTTCGTCCGTCCCCCCGGCTGAGCGGATCAGCGGCCCAGTTGCGCGCGCAGATCGACCAGCGTCGCGCCGATATGCTCGGTCAGGAAACCGGCGACCCGCGCTTCGTCGCGCGCCAGCCAGGCGTCGAGCAATTCCTGATGTTCCTTGTGCGCGCGGGTCTCGCGCCCGGCTGGCTTGAGATGCTGGACGACATAGCGCTCGGCCAGCACCTGCAACCGCTCGATCAATTGAAAGGTCAGCGCGGCCCCCAGCGGGCGGACCAGCGCCAGATGGAAGGCCCGGTTGCGCAGGGCGACCTCATGCAACGCCTCATGCGCCGCAACGTCCAGCGCAGCCAGCGCGTCCCTCGCGACCTGATGATCGGCGGCGGTGGCGACCCGGCTGGCGCGCGCGGCGGCATCGGGTTCGAGCGCGAGGCGGAGCTCATAGATTTCCTCCGCCTCGCTGGCCCCCAGCGAACGGACGAAGAAGCCGCGATTGGCCTGGCTGGTCAGCAGTCCTTCCTGCTCCAGACGGGCCAGCGCCTCGCGCAGCGGGATCTTGCTGACGCCCAGTTCATTCGCGAGAGCGTCCTGGCGGATCGGCTGTTCTTCGGTCAGGTCGCCGCTGATGATCCGTTCGCGAATGATCGTAAAGATCTGTTCGGACAGGGTGCGAACGACAAGGCTCATGATAACTCTCGTGCCGACAGGCCGGGAGGAGCCTGTAATTCTGGAATAAATGTGACGAACAAGACAGCATAGACCTGTTGGAGGCCCACTGCCAAGTCTGTGATGTCAGAGTGTCGGATGTCCGTGGGGCGGCAGCGCCTCGTTCAACTCCGCCAGCCAGACCGATGCGCGACCGTCCGATGGCGCCCGCCAGTCGCCGCGCGGCGACAGGGCACCGCCGGGCGAAACCTTCGGCCCGTTGGGCAGGGCGGAGCGCTTGAACTGGCTGGTCTGGAAGAAGCGGGTCAGGAACCGCCCCAGCCAATGCCGGATCGTCGGCAGGTCATAGGCGACCCGCGCGTCCTGCGGCAGATCCTCCGGCCAGCCGCCCGCCCCGACATCGCGCCATGCGTGCCAGGCGAGGAAGGCGATCTTGGACGGCTTGAGGCCATAGCGGATGACATAATGCGCGAAGAAGTCGTTGAGCGCATAGGGGCCGATCATTGCCTCGGTCGACTGCATCGCGCCGCTGGCATCGGCGGGAACCAACTCGGGCGAGATTTCCTGCGCCAGGATCGCGGCGAGTACCGTGTTGGTCGCCACGTCATATTGCCCGGTTCGGATGCACCAGCGGATCAGGAACTGGATCAGGGTCTTGGGCACGCCCGCATTGACGGCATAATGGCTCATCTGGTCGCCCACGCCATAGGTGCACCAGCCGAGCGCCAGCTCGGACAGGTCGCCGGTGCCCAGCACGATCCCGCCCCGCTGGTTGGCCAGCCGGAACAGATAATCGGTGCGAAGGCCCGCCTGGACGTTCTCGAAGGTGACGTCGTGAACCGGCTCGCCTTGCGCAAAGGGGTGACCCATGTCCGCCAGCATCCGCTGTGCGGCGGGGCGGATGTCGATTTCCTCCGCGCTGACGCCCAGCGCGCGCATCAGCGACCAGGCATGGGCCTTGGTCCCTTCGCCCGTCGCGAAGCCCGGCATGGTGAAGGCCAGGATACGCTCGCGCCCCCAGCCCAGCCGGTCGGTCGCCTTGGCCGCGACGATCAGCGCATGGGTGGAATCGAGCCCGCCCGACACGCCGATGACCAGCGTCTTCGCCCCGCTGGCATCGAGCCTCTTCGCCAGCGCCTCGACCTGGATATTATAGGCTTCGTAGCAATCCGCATCGCGCCGCGCGGGGTCGTCGGGCACGAAGGGGAAACGATGCACCGCCCGGCGCAGGCCTTGATCGGCGGGCTCGGCACCATGGACGAAGCCGATCCGGCGGAAGCGCTGCTCGGGATGGCCCGCAAAGGCGGCGGCATCGTTGAACGTCCCGAAGCGCAACCGCTCCTGCACGATCCGCTCGACATCGACATCGGCGGTGGTCAGCGCAGGCTCGCGCAGGAAGCGTTCGGACTCGGCCAGCGCCTCGCCCAGTTCGTGGACCAGACCCTGTCCGTCCCAGGACAGGTCGGTCGTGCTCTCCCCGATCCCGGCGGCGGAATAGACATAGGCGCAGGCGGCGCGCGCCGACTGGGCGGCGGCCAGCATCGCCCGGTCCCGCGCCTTGCCGATGACGATATTGGACGCCGACAGGTTGCAACAGATGGTCGCCCCTGCCAGCGCGCCCGCGGTCGAGGGCGGGGTGGGGGCCCAGTAATCCTCGCAAATCTCGGCATGGATGACGAAGCCCGGCACGTCCTCCGCCGCGAAGATCAGGTCGGTGCCGAAGGGCACGCTCTGCCCGTCCAGTTCGATGGTCAGGCCGGTCAGCCCGGCACCGCTGGCGAACCAGCGCTTCTCATAATATTCGCGGTAATTGGGCAGGAAGGTCTTCGGCACCACGCCCAGGATGCGCCCGCGCGCGATGACGACGGCGCAATTGTAGAGCCGCCCGTTGCGCGGCAGCGCCGCCCCGATCAGCATGACCGGCGACAGCGCCGCGCTGGCATCCACCATCTCGCCCAGCGCCTCCAGCGTCGCGGCGTGCATCGCAGCCTGAAGGTGCAGGTCGTCGATCGCATAGGAGGTCAGCGACAATTCGGGAAAGACGATCAGGTCGACCCCGTCCTCATCCGCGACCCGCGCCAGATCGAGCATCGCCGCCGCATTGGCATGCGCATCGCCGACCGAGGCGGCGGGCGTGGCGGCGGCCACGCGGATCAGACCGTGGGTGTGAAGCGCGTAGAAGGGATGGTCCTGCATGTGGACGGGATAGCCGGATGGGGGAGGGGGCGCCACCCCATGCGGCTTGCCACGGGTTAGGATGGCGTGGGGAGGTTCGCCCTTGGCCTTCGGCTTCGCTCAGGCTGAACGGAGCGAGGGAGATGGACCATCCCACCAGCCGTTCGGCCTGAGCGAAGTCGAAGGCCACGCCCCACCCGATGCTGCTTTTTCCAGACACCCCGATTATGGACCGCGCATCCATATCATCCCGAGGCGCCTCATGACCGTCCAACTCTACGGCATCCCCAACTGCGACACGATGAAGAAGGCCCGTACTTGGCTGGACCAGCAGGGCGTCGCCTATCGCTTCCACAACTACAAGACCGACGGCATCGACGAGGCGACCCTGCGTCGCTGGGTCGATCAAGTCGGGTGGGAAGTGCTGCTCAACCGGGCCGGCACCACCTTCCGCAAATTGGACGAAGCGGACCGGCAGGACATCGACGCAGGCAAGGCGATCCGGCTGATGCAGGCGCAGCCTTCGCTCATCAAGCGCCCCGTTCTCGACCGCGACGGCACGCTGACCGTCGGGTTCAAGCCGGAACGCTACGCCGAAATCTTCTGAGCGGAGCCAAGGGGGTGGAGCCGTTTGCGCGGGGGGAGTAAGGCCCGGTCCATGTCCACGACCTACACGCTCGACACCGCGACGAGTCGCGCCACGCCTACGCCCGCCCCGATGAAGCGGCTGACCGTTCCCGCCATCCGCCGCGCCAAGGGAGCGACGCCGCTGGTCATGCTGACCGCCTATACGGTGCGGTCGGCGCAGTTGCTCGATCCGCATTGCGACATGCTGCTGGTCGGCGACAGCCTGGGGCAGGTGATCTACGGCCTGCCCTCGACCGTGCCGGTCACGCTCCAGATGATGGCGGCGCACGGTGCGGCGGTGGTGCGGGGCAGCTATCATGCGGTCGTGGTCATCGACCTGCCCTTCGGCAGCTATGAGGCGAGCCCCGAAAAGGCGTTCGAGAATGCCGCCTGGCTGCTCAAGGAAACCGGTGCGGCGGCGGTCAAGCTGGAGGGCGGCGTGGCGATGGCGCCGACCGTGCGCTTCCTGGTCGAACGCGGCATCCCGGTGATGGGCCATGTCGGCCTGACGCCGCAGGCGGTGAACGTGCTGGGCGGCTACGGCGCGCGCGGTCGTACGCCTGAAGAGGCGGAAAAGATCGTCGCCGACGCCGTCGCCATCGCCGAGGCGGGCGCCTTTTCCGTGGTGATCGAAGGCGTGGTGGAGCCGATCGCGATCGAGATCACCGACCGCATCGCCTGCCCCACGATCGGCATCGGCGCATCGGCGCAGTGCGACGGGCAGGTTCTGGTCGGCGAGGATATGCTGGGCCTGTTCGACCGCACCGCGCGCTTCGTCCGCCGGTACGAGACGATGGGCGACCGGATCGGCGAGGCCGCGCGCGCCTATGCCGAGGACGTCCGCGCCCGCCGTTTCCCCGGACCGGAACAGATCTATGCGCCGCGCGACGGTGGATAAACCAAGGCCGCTTCCCACCGGGCCCGCTCCTCGCTAAAGGTCGCGGCTTCCAATTGCCTTGATCCAGAATAGCGGAGCCCGTCTTGGCCCTAACGCCCCAATCCAGCCAGGCCTTTATGAGCGAGGTCGACGACGAACTGCGTCGCGATCGGCTGACCCGTTTCTGGACCCGCTGGGGCCTTATTGTCGGTGCGCTGGTCGTCATCGTGCTCGCGGCCTTCGGCGGCTATCTCTATTGGCAGCATCACCGGACCCAGGCGGCGGCGGCCGATGGCGAGCAGTTGCAGTCGGCCTATGACGCGCTGGCGGAGAACGACACCAAGACGGCGGACGCCAAGCTGAAGACGCTGGCCGCCTCGAACGTCGATGCGTACCGCGCGCTGGCGCAGTTCACCCAGGCGGACATTCTTCTTCAGAAGGACGACCTGAAGGGGGCCGCCGCGCGCTTCGCGACGATCGCCAACGACGCCTCGCTCGCCAAGCCGTTCCGCGACCTGGCGCTGGTCCGCCAGACCATGGCCGAATATGACACGCTGAAGCCCGAGGCCGTGATCGCGCGGCTGGGCGGCATGGCGGTGCCCGGCAACGCCTATTTCGGCAGCGCGGGCGAGATGGTCGCCATTGCCTATCTCCGTCAGAACAAGCGCGCCCAGGCCGGCCGCCTGTTCGGGCAGATTGCCAGCGAGAAGGATGTGCCCGATACGTTGCGGCAACGTGCGGTTCAGATGGCCGGCGTATTGGGGGTCGATGCCGTCGGCCAGAGTGAGGACACCAAGACCCAATGACGAAGCATTTCCGCACCTCGGCCGCGCTCGCCGCGTTGATGGCGCTCGGCGCCTGTGGGGTGTTCAAGAGCGCCCCGAAAAAGACCCCGACCGTGGGCAACCGGGTGCCGATCCTGGTGTCCGAAACCGGGGTCGAGGCCGACAAGACGATCGCCGATGTGCAGGTCCTGCTACCCGCGCCCGAGACGAATCCCGAATGGGCGCAGCCCGGTGGCAACGCCGCCAAGTCGATGGGCCAGCTCGCGCTCGGCGAGCAGCCGCAGCGTCTGTGGGAAGCGACGATCAACGGCGGTTCGGCGCGCGACCCGCTGGGGGCCGCGCCCGTCGTCGCCGAGAACAAGCTGTTCGTCGTCGATGTCGAGGGCAATCTCCAGGCGCTGAACGCCGATACCGGCGCGAAGCTGTGGTCGGCGGGGATCACCGAGGGCGACCAGAACCGGCTCGCGCGCTTCGGCGGCGGTGCCAGCTATGACAGCGGCACGGTCTATGCCACCGATGGTTTGGGCGACGTGATCGCGGCCAATGCCGCCGATGGCAAGGTGCTGTGGCGTGCCAAGCCGGGTGGCCCGCTGCGCGGATCGCCGACCATCGCCAATGGCAATGTCTATGTCCTGACCCAGGACAATCAACTCTACGCGATCAACCAGGCGGATGGTAAGATCGTCTGGGCCGGGCAGGGAACGCTGGAAACGCAGGGCGTGTTCGGCGTCGCGGCCCCCGCCGCCAGCCAGGGCACGGTCGTCGCCGGATTCTCCAGCGGCGAACTGAACGCCTATCGCTACGAGAATGGCCGCATGTTGTGGCAGGACGCGCTGTCGCGGACGAGCATCTCGACCTCGGTGTCGACGCTGTCGGATATCGACGCCGCACCGGTGATCGATCAGGGCCGCGTCTATGCGCTGGGCCAGGGCGGCCGCATGGTCGCGCTGGAACTGTCGACAGGCCAGCGTCTGTGGGAACAGAATTTCGCTGGCATCTCGACGCCCTGGATCGCGGGCGAGTGGATCTTCCTCGTCACTGACGACGCCCGGCTTGTGGCTTTGGCCCGGTCGAGCGGCAAGGCGCGCTGGATTTCGCAGCTTCAGCGTTTCCATAACGAGAAGAAGAAGAACGGCGCCATCACCTGGTTCGGCCCGGTGCTGGCGGGCAATCGCCTGATCCTGACCAATTCGGAAGGGCAGATCGTCTATGCCAATCCGGGCGACGGATCGGTGCAGGCGACGGTCGAGGCCAAGACGCCCTTCGCCCTGCCGCCGATCGTGGCGAACGGCGTGCTGTACGTCCTGGATCAGAAGGGGCGGATCGCCGCCTATAAGTGATGGACGGCCGTCCCTCCGTCGCGCTGGGGGGACGGTATGTTTTGTACCGTGACGAAAGGCTCGCCTTTCGCTAACGGACGGCGATGGCAAAACTCCCTATCGTCGCGATCGTCGGCCGTCCCAATGTCGGCAAGTCGACGCTGTTCAATCGTCTGGTCGGAAAGAAGCTGGCGCTGGTCGATGACCGGCCCGGCGTGACGCGCGACCGGCGTGAAGGCGACGCGCATCTGCTGGGTCTCGATTTCCGTGTGATCGACACGGCGGGCTATGAAGACGAAGACCCCGATACGCTCCCCGGCCGCATGCGCCGCCAGACCGAGGCGGCGGTGGGCGAGGCCGATGTCGCCTTGTTCCTGGTCGATGCCCGCGCCGGGATCATGCCGCTGGACGAGGAAATCGCGCGCTGGCTGCGCAGTTCGGACACGCCGATCGTCCTCGCCGCCAACAAGGCCGAGGGGCGTGCGGCGGAACAGGGCATTCTCGAAGCGCTGGCGCTCGGCTTCGGCGATCCGGTCCAGCTTTCCGCCGAACATGGCGAAGGCGTGGGCGATCTGTTCGAGGCGCTGCTGCCCTTCATCGATGTCGAGATCGAGGAAGAAGAGGAAGTCGACCTTGAAAATCCCTTCGCGCCGCTGAAGCTGGCGATCGTCGGGCGGCCCAATGCGGGCAAGTCCACCCTCATCAACCGTTTCCTCGGTCAGGATCGCCTGATCACCGGGCCGGAGGCGGGGATCACCCGCGATTCGATCGCGATCGACTGGGAATGGCGCGACCGCGACGGCGAGACGCGGCAGGTTCGCCTGATCGACACGGCGGGGATGCGCAAGAAGGCCAAGGTTCAGGACAAGCTGGAAAAGTTGTCCGTCGCCGACGCCCTGCGCGCGGTGGACTTCGCCGAGGTCGTCGTGCTGCTGCTCGACGCGACCCTGGGACTGGAATCGCAGGACCTGCGCATCGCCGACCGCGTGCTGGAAGAGGGGCGGGCGCTGCTCATCGCGCTGAACAAATGGGACGTGGCGGAAAGCCCGTCGTCGCTGTTCAACGGCGTTCGCAAGGCGCTGGAGGATGGGCTTAGCCAGGTGAAGGGCGTGCCGTTGCTTGCGGTGTCAGCCGCGACCGGCAAGGGGCTGGACACGCTGATCGAGGCGGCGTTCGAGACGCGTGCGGCCTGGTCGAAGCGCGTGCCGACCGGCGAGCTCAACCGCTGGTTCGAAAAGGCGGTCGACGCCAACCCGCCGCCCGCGCCCGGCGGCAAGCGGATCAAGCTGCGCTACGTCACCCAGATCAAGTCGCGTCCGCCGAGTTTCGTGATCTTCGGGACACGGGTGGACCAGTTGCCCGCGAGCTATGAGCGTTATCTGGTCAATTCGATGCGGCGGGAACTGGGCTTCGGCGCGGTGCCGGTGCGCCTGACGCTGCGGGCACCGAAGAACCCCTTCGCGAACAAGGATTGAGGGCAGGGGCGCAAGCCCCGCCTGATGCTCATTCCACCCTTGGGCTAGTCCGCACTTCCGCTCCGCTCCAGACCCACCTCTGTTCCGTTCCAGCCCCACCTCCGTTCAGCCTGAGCGAAGTCGAAGGCCATGGGATGGCCTCGGCCAAGCTTGGAAGGGGCTTTATGGCGAAGGGTTTTCCGTGGCCTTCGACTTCGCTCAGGCTGAACGGGGGTGAGGGGATATATGGGCTGGACGGGGAGGGAGCCCGAAAGCCGGAAGGGGGCGGGCTATCAAACCCACCCCCAGCCGCCATTACCCTTGCAGGTGCGGCGCTGCGCCCGACTTGGGGGCGTCGTTTTCCGCCATGGCGTTCAACTGGACATAGTTCTGGATGCCCATGCGCTCGATCATCTCGAACTGGCGTTCCAGGGTGTCGACATGCTCTTCCTCGCTGGCGAGGATGCGCTGGAACAGGTCGCGGCTGACATAGTCGCGGACTTCCTCGCAATAGGCGATCGCTCCCTTGAGCTGCGCCACCGCCTCGATCTCGATGGCGAGATCGCCCTTGAGCACCTCTTCCACCGTCTCGCCGATGCGCAGGCGACCGAGCAGCTGAAAATTGGGCAGGCCGTCCAGATACAGGATACGCTCTGCCAGCCAATCGGCGTGGCGCATCTCGTCGATCGACTCCTTATACTCGAACTGGGCGAGCTTGTAGACGCCCCAATGGTCGAGCAGACGGTAGTGCAGGAAATACTGATTGATCGCGGTCAGCTCGTTCTTGAGCGCCTCGTTCAAAAACTCGATGACCTTGGGGTCGCCCTTGACTGCCATTGCCTTCATCCTTCGTAAATCGGCTCGCTCGCCACATTACGGGAATATCCGTAAGGACGGCAAGGAGATTTTCACAAGTAAAACTGCGAACCATTTTCAGGCAATAAAAGTTGTGAGATTTGCGATTGAAGTTGAAAGGCGTTCGCAGCTTCCGGTGAGTGGCGGACCGGAGAAATTGAGTGGATTGCCGGAGATATTTCTCGAGGGGCTCATGATCGTTGATCGGAACGATCGGGGTTCTTCAGCCTGCCAATATCTCCCGACCGTGCGCGGTAGCTCGGCAAACACTATGTCTGCGGCGTTATCTCTGAACGGGGATTCCATTGGTTTGCGGCTGGCCAGAGCGTCGCGGAGATCGAATATGTATTGCGCGGGCCTATCGCGACGCCGAACGGTCGCCGGCGGTGGCCTATCGTGGGAGACCTCGGAAGTGCCGGTCGAGCAGGACAACGCGCAGGACGTCATTGGCCCAGGATGCATGTGGCCAGTGCGGGTGATGCGCGAATGGGGATTGGTGGGCCCGGCAGGACTCGAACCCGCAACCTAGCCGTTATGAGCGGCCAGCTCTAACCATTGAGCTACAGGCCCCACCGAAAATGTCCGTAGCGTGACGGCGTGCGCGTTCGCAACGGGGGATTGGCGATCCCATAAAAGAAAAAGGGCACCTTCGCGAGGAAGGCGCCCTTTTCCGACAAGCAGTCGGCGCTTCGGACCCGAAGGTCCGAGGCGACATTACTGCATGTTGTCCGCCTTGGCGTCGGCAGCGTCACGGACGTTGTCGGCAGCGGCGTTCATGTTGTCGGCAGCGTTCTCGAGGGTCGCAGCGGCAGCACCGTTCGAGGTGTTGTCGGCAACCGCTTCGAGGTTGTCGGCCTGCATTTCCATGTTGTCAGCCAGCATGTCCGCGTTGTTTTCAACAGCGGCCGCCTCAGGCGACTTCGTGCAGGCGGCCACGGACATCAGGCCGGCGGCAGCGAGAACAAAGGCAATCTTCTTCATTCGAATGCTCCCAAGCATAAGCAATCATCGCGGCCGACCCGAATGCCGTCGCGAAGCGGCTCAAATAACGCGCGGTTCATCGCGGTCAATCCGCAAAATTCACATGACCGCAAGGTTCGCGACGAACCGATGGCACGGATCGGGCTTTTTCAAGGCGTTGGCGTTACCAAAACGTTACCGGCACAGAGCGATGCCAGCGGCCATCAGCGCGGCGTAACCGGGCCGATCGCCTCGGGCGCGTTGGCGACGACCGCCAGCATCGCGGTCCACGCCGCCACATTCTGCCGCAATGCCGCCGGATCGACCCGGTCCAGCACGTCGTCGGGCGTGTGATGGGTGTCGAAATAATCCCATCCCGACTGGTTCAGGTCGATCGCGCCGGTGCCCAGCTTCAGCGTCGGGCCGATATCGGTGCCGTCGCCGCCCAGGCCGATGCCCCGCGTGATGCCGAGCGGCGCAAGCGCGGTCTGGAGCCGGTCCGCAACGGGCTGTGCGGCGGCGGGCACGTTGACCTCGAACCGCCAGACCCGGTCCGCGCCGAAGTCACTCTCCGACGCCGTGGCGTGACGCTCATCGGCGTGCGCCTTGGCATAGGCCGCGCCCCCCATGCCGCCGACCTCTTCCGCGCCGAACCAGACGACGCGGATCGTGCGGCGCGGCGTGCCCGCGTCCATGATCCGCTTGGCGGCCGCTGCGGTGATCGCCACGCCGCTGGCATCGTCGATCGCGCCGGTGCCCAGGTCCCAGCTGTCGAGATGGCCGCCGACCAGCACGATCCCTGCCGACGGATCGCTGCCCGGCACCTCGGCGATGACGTTGCCCGATTCGCGCGCGCCCACCATGCGGGGGGTGAGGACCAGCTTCATGCGCACCGGCTGCCCCCGGCTGGCGATTCGCTCCAACTGCTCGGCATCGGGGACGGACAACGCCGCCGCCGGGATCGGCTTCACGCCCTCGGGAAAATTGGTGGTGCCGGTGTGCGGGAAGCGGTGATGATCGGTGCCGATCGAGCGGATGACGATCGCCACCGCGCCGCGCTGGGCCGCCAGCGCCGGGCCGGTGAAGCGCGCAGTGCCATAGGCCCCGTAGCCCGCGCCGTCCTGCGTCCGGGGCATGGCGTTGCCGATATAGACGATTCGCCCCTTGATCGCGCTGTCCGGCGCGGCCTGGAACGCGGCCATGCTGGGGAAGACGGCGACTTCGGCGGTCAACCCTGCCGCCGGGGTCGCCCCCGAATTGCCGAGCGCGGCGAGCGTCAGCTTCTGCGGGAAGGGGGCGAGGATCTCGGCGCTTTCCGCCCCGCGTTCCCAGACCGGCATTCGATAGGGTTCGATCCGCACATTCTTGAAGCCCAGCGCGGTCAGCCGGGCGACGGCCCAGTCGCGGGCCCGCGCCTCTGCTTCGGTGCCTGCCAACCGCTGGCCGACCTCGGTGGTCAGCCCCTCGACAATGTCCCAGGCGACCGTGTCGGTCAGCGCGGCGTCGCGCAACCGCTCGACCTCCGGCGCGATGGCGGCGGGCATCGGCGGGGGCGTCCGCTGTGCCAGAACGGGAGAGGTCAGGGCGGAGGCGGCAAGGGCCGCAAGGAGAAAGCGCTTCATGATCCCGACTGTTGCCCAGCCAGTCCCGTTTGCCAACCGCCCGCCCACCGACTACATGGGCGCTAAACCATCCTACAGTCGAAAAGCACGGAGCCCCGCGCCGCCATGGCCGTCCAATATACCTATGTGATGAAGGGTCTGACCAAGACCTTCCCCGGCGCCAACAAGCCTGTCCTCAACAATATCCACCTCCAGTTCCTGCCGAGCGCGAAGATCGCGATCATCGGTCCGAACGGCGCGGGCAAGTCCACGCTGATGAAGATCATGGCGGGCATGGATACGGACTTCACCGGCGAGGCCTGGGCCGCCGAGGGTGTCCGCGTCGGCTATCTGGCGCAGGAGCCGCAGCTCGATCCGTCGAAGGACGTGATGGGCAATGTGAAGGACGGCGTGCGCCCGATCGCCGATCTGGTCGATCGCTTCAACGCCATCTCGGCCGAGATGGGCGATCCCAAGGACGACACCGATTTCGACGCCCTGATGGAAGAGATGGGCGAGTTGCAGGCCAAGATCGACGCGGTCGACGGCTGGTCGCTCGACAGCCAGCTGGAGCAGGCGATGGAAGCGCTGCGCTGCCCGCCGGGCGATGCCGATGTCACGCGCCTGTCGGGCGGTGAGAAGCGCCGCGTGGCGCTGTGCAAGCTGCTGCTCGAAAAGCCCGACGTGCTGCTGCTCGACGAACCGACCAACCACCTCGACGCGGAAAGCGTGTCGTGGCTGGAAAACTATCTGAAGGAATATGCGGGTAACGTCATCCTCGTCACCCACGACCGTTACTTCCTGGATAACGTCGTCAACTGGGTGCTCGAACTCGATCGCGGCCGCTACTACACCTACGAGTCCAACTATTCCGGCTATCTGGAAAAGAAGGCCAAGCGCCTGGAGCAGGAAGAGCGCGACGAGGCGGGCAAGCAGAAGGCGATCGCCGACGAACTCGCCTGGATGCGTCAGACGCCCAAGGCCCGTCAGACCAAGTCGAAGGCGCGTATCCGTGCGTTCGAGGAACTGATGGAGAAGCAGGAAAACCGCGTCGCGGGCAAGGCGCAGATCCTGATCCAGATCCCCGAGCGGCTGGGCGGCAAGGTCATCGAGGCCAAGGGGCTGACCAAATCCTATGGCGACAAGCTGCTGTTCGAGAATCTCGACTTCATGCTGCCGCCGGGTGGGATCGTCGGCGTGATCGGGCCCAACGGCGCGGGCAAGTCGACGCTGTTCAAGCTGATCACCGGGCAGGAACAGCCCGATGCGGGCACGATCGAGATCGGCTCGACCGTCAAGCTCGGCTATGTCGACCAGAGCCGCGACGACCTCGATCCCAACAAGAATGTCTGGCAGGAAATCTCTGACGAGCTGGAGGTCTTCCGCTTCGGCAAGCAGGAACTGGGCACGCGCGCCTATGTCGGCGCGTTCAACTTCCGTGGCCCCGACCAGCAGAAGAAGGTCGGCCAGTTGTCCGGCGGTGAACGCAACCGCGTCCACATGGCCAAGATGCTGAAGGAGGGCGGCAACGTCCTGCTGCTCGACGAGCCGACCAACGACCTCGACGTGGAAACGCTGCGCGCGCTGGAAGAGGCGCTGGAGACGTTCGCGGGCTGCGCCGTGGTCATCAGCCACGATCGCTTCTTCCTCGATCGCCTCTGCACCCACATCCTGGCGTTCGAGGGCGACAGCCATGTCGAGTGGTTCGAGGGCAATTACGAATCCTATGAAGAGGACAAGCGTCGCCGCATGGGCGATGCCGCCGACCGTCCGACCCGGTTGGCGTACAAGAAGCTGACGCGCTGATCGGGCGACAGGCTTTGCCGCGCCGTGATGCCCTTCCCGGGCGATCGGGGAGGGCATCATGCTATGGGCGATCGGGATTGCCGATGGCTCCGGAAGGGATTTTGATCGGGTTTAAAACGGTTAAGCGAATACCTACTCTCGGGCCGTGCGCAAAGGGGCGATAAGGGATTCGATGGCGAATGGCGGTGGTGGAACAGGCGCAGGGCGAGGATTCGGAAGTCGACCGCGCGGGACAGTTGCATTACCGGCTTCGCCAGCAATCGGTCCTCGCCGCTTTCGGTATCGAGGCGTTGCGTGCGCGGGATCTGGACCCGATGCTGCAACGCGCGACCGAATTATGTGCCGAGGGCATGCGTTCGCGTTTCTGCAAGTTTCTGGAATATCGGCCCGACCGCGACACGTTGCTGGTCCGCACCGGCGTCGGCTGGGGCGAGGGCGTGATCGGATCGACCGAGATGCGTACCGATCTGGGCTCTCCGGCCGGTTTCGCGCTCCAGACGGGGCTGGGGGTCATTTCCAACCATCTCGACCGGGAAGAGCGGTTTCGCACGCCGCAATTCATGGCCGACCACGGGATTCGGCGCGCGATCAATGTGATTGTCGAGGCATCGGGTCAGCGTTACGGCGTGCTGGAAGTCGACAGTACGGACGAAGGGCGGTTCGAGGAGGCCGATCTGGCCTTCATGCAGGGTTTCGCCAACCTGATTGGCGTCGCGATCGAGCGGCAAGAGGCCGAGCGTCGTCTGGCCGAGGCGGTTGAGCATCAGCAACTGCTGACCCGCGAGGCCAGCCATCGGGTGAAGAACAGCCTGGCGCTGGTCTCCGCGATGCTGAACCTGCAAAAGCAGGAGGATGACGACCCCCGCGTGTTGCGGATGCTGAACGATGCGCAGGCGCGAATCACCGCGATCGCGCAGACCCACGACCAGCTCTGGCGCGGCGAGCGGGTGGGGATCGTGTGCCTCGACGATCTGGCCTGCGGCATCGCGGAACAACTGGCGCAACAGGCGCAGAACCATCAGGTTCACTGCGATATCGCGGCGATCGAAATGAACGCCGATACCGCCATCCCGATCGGCCTGATGCTGACCGAATTGCTGACCAATGCGATCAAATACGCCTATGACGAAGGCGGCGGCGGGATCGACGTGGGGCTCCATGCGCGGGACGGGCAGATCATCCTGTCGGTCCGCGACCGGGGCAGGGGGCTGCCCGAAGATTTCGACATGAAGGCGGCGTCGCGACACAGCCTGGGCATGCGGATGATCGCCAGCCTGGCGCGCCAGTTGCGCGGCGAGGTGCGGTTCGAGGATGCGGGGCCGGGCACTTGCGCGACGCTGACCATGCCCGATCCCAGGGACTAAAACTCTCCCCTGTAAGGGGAGGGGGCAGGCCGAAGGCCGGACGGAGGGGGGCTTTCAAACAGGTTGCCCTTCGCGGCGCTCCCCATCCCCGTACCTGGGAGGATTTAACGCATCCGCTTGACGAAGGTGCGCCCGTCCTCGCGCCGCTCGGTCTGGAAATTGGGGACCGCCTCGATCAGGTCGGACAGCCGCTTGAAGCCGTAATTGCGCGTATCGAAGCTGGAGCGATTGCCGGCAAGCTGACCCATGGCGGACAGGCTGGCGAAACCCCGTTCGTCGCGCTTCACGTTGTTATAGGCATCGACCAGCAGCTTGAGCAGTTCCTCGTCGATGGGGCGCGGCGTACCGGCGGTCCGCTTGGACGCCTCGATCGAAGGGGGCAGCGAATCGGCCAGGGGCACGTCGGCGGCCGTCGGCTTCGTCGCGGAGACGGCGGCGGAACGAGACGCCTCGCCGATCAGCGCGCCGACATCGATGAAGCGGCTGCACGCCTGTTGGAACGCCTCGGGCGTGCGGCTGTTGCCGAAGCCATAGACGGGAAAGCCGTCCTGCCGGATGCGGGTGGCGAGCGGCATGAAGTCGCTGTCCGACGACATGATCCCGAACCCATCGATCCGCCCGCGAAAGAGCAGGTCCATCGCGTCGATCGTCATCTTCATGTCGGTGGCGTTCTTCCCCTTGGTCAGGTCGAACTGCTGCTGTGGCTCGATACCATGTTTGACCATGACGTCGCGCCAGCCCTTCAGACCAGGCTTGGACCAGTTGCCATAGGCACGGCGGACATTGACCGTGCCCAGTTCGGCCAGCACCGTCAAAACAGGGTCGATGGCCGCCGACTGGGCATTGTCGGCATCGATGAGCAGCGCGATATTGCGGGTCAGTGCGTTCATGCGCCCTGACTATCAGAGCGCCGCGTCAGCTTCCACGCCGCATTGCATCGACGCCGATCGATCCGCCATCCGCCGCCGCGAGATACAGGAAGGCGAAGCAATAGAGGATCGCCGCCTCGCCGCCATTGGCGAGCGGCAGGAACCCTTGCGGCGCATGCGCCATGAAATAGGCGACCGCCATCTGGCCCGACAGGATGAACGCCACCGGGCGGGTGAACAATCCGATCAGCAGCAGCGCGCCGCCGACCAGTTCCAGCACACCCGCCGCCGTCAGCAATGGGCTGAGCGGCATGGGGAAGGGCGGGAGCGCGAAGAATTTCGATACGCCGTGCGACAGGAAGACCAGCCCGAATACGGCCCGGAACAGCGACAGCAGGGGGGCGGACCAGCGGGCGGGAATGGGCATGGCCGATGACCTTCACAAACGGCCGCGCCGATCGCGACCTCATGCCGCCTTCATCGCCGATCCCTGATCCAGCGCAAGCTTCGGTCGGGAAACGATTCGTTGCTGCGGGGGGCGCTATTCTTGCGGATAGGTGATCGCGATCACCTCATATTCCCGCTCGCCCGCAGGCAGCGAGACTCGGCGGAGGTCGCCGACGCCCGCGCCCCGCAGCGCGCGGACGAGCGGCGCGTTCCAGCCGACACGCCCCTGGCCGGCATCCGCCTCGTCATCGCCGACCAAAGTCAGCACCCGTTCGTTATCGTCTTCGTCCGCGATGGTGACGGTGGCGCCGAACCACACCTTGCTGCGGTCTTCCTGGCGCGCGGGATCGATGACCTTGGCCGCCTTCATCCGCTTGGACAGCCAGCCCAGCCGCCGGTCGATCTCGCGTAGACGCTTGCGACCATAGATATAGTCGCCATTCTCCGACCGGTCGCCATTGCCCGCCGCCCAGGCGATGGTGTCGACCAGCTTGGGCCGCTCGACCGCGAACAGCGCCTCATATTCCTGGCGCAGCGCGGAATAGCCCGCAGGGGTGATATAGTTGGGACGGTCCATCATCCCGCTCTATCGCCTGGACGCCCCCGATCAACCCGGACGCGACTTGCCGAGATACCAGCTGAGCGGCGTCGTCCCCCGGCTGGTGGCGCGGCTGGGGTTCATCAGGTCATAGACGACGGCATTCTCCAGCACGCGCTGCACATAGTTGCGCGTCTCGGAATAGGGAATCGCCTCGATCCAGTCGACAATATCGACCGCGCCGGTTCGGGGATCGCCGTTGAGCCGCAGCCATTTGTTCACATTGCCGCCGCCTGCATTATACGCCGCGATGGCGAGCGGATAGCTGCCGTAATTGTTGCGGATCCGCTCGAAATAGCTGGCGCCGAGCTGGATCGACAGGTTCGGATCGGCGGTCAGCGAGGCAGGGGAATAGGCCAGCCCGATCTTGCCCGACTGCTCGGCGGCGGTGGCGGGCATCAACTGCATCAACCCGCGCGCGCCCGCATGGCTGACGGCGGCGCGGTCGAACTGGCTTTCCTGCCGTGCGATGGCGTGGATGATCGTCCAGCTCGATTCATAGCCGGACGGGACCGGCACGATGGGGAACCCCGCCGCCGAATAGTCGGTCAGCCCGTTCTGCATCGCGCTGCGCCCCACCATCACCGCCAGATCGGGGCGGTTGATCGTGCGCGACAGGTCGGCGGCGAGGAGGTGATCACTCTCGCTCTCCGCATCGGCGGCGATCTGGCGGATAAAGGCGCTCTGGTCCTGCCGCTGGCCGATATTGCCTAGGAACCTGACGGCGCGCACCGTCTCGCGCGCGTCGAAGGCGGCGCGGGTCGCGGGCGGCACGTTGGTCGCCGCGATGGCGGGCGGGGCGACCAGCGGGCGGCCGGTCCGCTCCAGCGCAAGCTGGCCGTAGAACTGATCGCGATATTGCGCCGCGCGATTGTAGAATCCCGCCGCCTCGGTCGAGCGCCCCGCCGCCTCCGCTGCGCGACCCGCCCAGTAAAAGCCCTTGGCCCGCGTCTGTGGCGACTGGCTGCCCCGGCCATAACGGTCGAACAGCGTCATTGCATCGGCGGGCCGCGCCAGCTTCATCGCGCTCTGCCCGGCCAGCCAGACCAGGCTGGTATAATCGTCCCGCTCGCCATAGGGCTTGGTCGAGACGTCGGTTCCGGCGGGATAGGCATCGTCCACCTGCCGCGCGATGTCATAGGCGGTCTGAAGCTGATTGTCGGACGCCGCCGCGCGGGCGTTGAGCAGCAGCGTTTCGTAAAATTTCTCGACATTGCCGGGGCGGATGCTCAGATTCCGCGATCGTGCGAGCCAGGAGCGCGCGGTCAGGCTGTCGCCCGTATCGCGCAGCCACATGGCACGGTCCGCGACATAGCCCGCGTCGTTGGCATAAAGCTCGGCAGTCGAGGCCGACAGGCTGGCCGCCTCCGCCGACTTGGTGCGGAAGGCGAGTCGGGCGGTGAAGACCGGGCGTCGTGCCGAACTGGTATAGCCGAGTTGCCGGGCGGCCGCGCTGGTCTGTCCGCTCCACAGCAGCGAGTCCATCCGCGCATCATGATCCTCGGGCGTCAGCGACGCGGCGAAGGTCGACATGACCAGCGCCTCGTCGGTTGGCGACAGCGTCCCCCGCCGCCACGCGGTCCGCGCCGCCTGTGCCGCTTCGCCCGGTGCGCCGGTCGCCAGCAACGCGCGGGCATAGGCGACGCCGCCCGCCGCCGACATTGGCGGGAAGCGGCGGAAATAGGCGACCATGCTGGACGGCGCGGCGGTGAAGTTCGCCGCCTGCCGCTCCGCCGCGCGTCGGAAGCCTGCCTCGCCCGGCCAGCCGGGATGCGCCATCAGGAACCCGGCATAGCTGTCGAAGGGCAGCGAATCGGTCTGTTGCAGTGCTCGCCACTGCGCCAGAGCCGCCGCGATGGCGCCGTCGGCGGGGCTGGGCATTCCTGCCGCGCTCTGGTTGGGGCTCATATTCGCCATCTGGGTGCGATAGCGGTCGAGCTGGTCCTGCCCGCCCGGTGCGACCATCGATCCCGCCAATGTCGCGAGGAGCGCCCCCGCCTTCGTCAATGCCATCATAGTGGACAGAATAGGGACTCTACCCGTACATGTCCTGAACAAATTCCCTCATCCGGCCTAATTTCGGCGCAGCAGGAGCGCGTTTCCTCTCATGTTTTCAGGGTCCATCCCGGCGCTTGTGACGCCGTTCGACGATCGGGGCGATCATGTCGGCGGAGCATTCGACGAAGCGAAATTCCGGGATTTCGTCGAATGGCAGATTGCGGAGGGATCGTCGGCGCTGGTCGCGTGCGGCACCACGGGCGAGGCGGCGACCATGCCCAAGGACGAGCATTTCCATGTCGTCCGGGTCTGCGTCGACCAGGCGCGCGGGCGGGTGCCGGTGATCGCCGGGGCGGGCTCCAACGATACGATCGTGGCGATCGAGAATCTGAAAGCCGCGCAGCAAGCGGGCGCCGATGCCGCGCTGATGGTGCCGCCCTATTACAACCGCCCCAGCCAGGAGGGGATCGCCCGCCACTTCGCCGAGCTGGCCAAGTCCGCTCCGTTGCCGATCGTGCTCTATAATGTGCCGGGGCGCACGGTGACGGATATCCAGCCCGCGACGCTGATCCGCATCGTCCAGGCGGCGTCCGAGATATACGTGGGCGTGAAGGATGCCAGCGGTGCGCTGGCCCGGGTGTCGCATCATCGCGGCGCGCTCGGCCCCGATTTCTGCCAGCTTTCGGGCAATGACGATCTGGCGCTGGCGTTCAACGCGATGGGCGGGGTGGGCTGTATCTCGGTCACCGCCAATGTCGCGCCGCGCCTGTGCGCTGATTTCCAGGCGGCGTGCGCGGCGGGGGATATGGCGCGCGCGCTGGAACTGCACGACCGACTGTTCCCGCTGCACGAGGCGATGTTCGGCGATGCCTCGCCGGGGCCCGTCAAATATGCGCTCAGCCGGATCATCGGGCATTTCCCCACCGGCGTCCGCCTGCCTATGACCTGGCCGTCCGAAGCGGCACGTGCGCAGGTCGATGCCGCCTTGGCACATGCCGGACTGATCTGACCCGGCCTTTCTCGCGCCGCAATCCCCGATGAACCTAGGGTCGATCGACACTCACTCTATTCCTCCCCTGGAAGGATTCAGATCGTCCGAAAACAGCGTTGAGGATTCCCCGCCGCGCTGGGACGGTGTACTCTGCGGTCATGGCGTATATCGAGGGACATGCTCGGGATCAGGCGC